>JAQICP010000400.1 GCA_027858555.1 Vallitaleaceae bacterium | reverse complement strand
GGTGATATAATGGCTGATGACACAAGTGTTGGAGATGTTGACCCAGCAGAAGATAACGAGGAACCAACAACTGATCTTGAAACTGACGACATACCTGAAATTATTGAAGTTGAACCGATTGATATAAACACCTTGTATCAAGACTATCAGGTTAATGAAGTAGGCAATATAATGGTGGTGATGTATCACGGTATTGAAGACAACCCACCGTATCACCGCACCAAGGAGAACTTTCTAAAAGATCTGACCTATATGTATGAACATAACTATAGGCTTATAAGTATGACTGATTACCTACACATGTCATTTGACGTGCCACTTGGGTACACGCCCATAGTCATAACGTTTGATGATGGTCTTAAGTCAACCTTTTCACTCATTAATGATGGCAATCAACTTGTTCCTGATCCCAATTCTGCAGTAGGCATAATTGAAGCATTTATCCTGGAACATCCTGATTTTGGTAAAGGCGGATGCTTTTTTATTAATGATAATTATAATAATACATTTTTCGGAGAAGGTACCCTTAAGGAACGATTTACTTGGTTGATTGACCATGGTTATGATATTGGTAATCACTCCGCCTCCCATAGCAATTTCTCTACACTTGGGGCTACTGGGCTTCAAAAAGAAATTGGGCAGGTGGATCAGCTTTTAGATGAACTTCTACCTGGATATGACATGATTGCCCTCTCGTATCCATATGGTGCCAGACCCGAAACAACGCTTAGACCCTTGGTTCTTAAGGGGACTTATGAGAATATAGATTACGAGTATTTAGGCGCGTTCGGAGTTGGTCCCACCAGTAACCCTAATCCGCCGAGTTATATTACTTTTTCACCAGAGTTATTGCCTCGCATTAGAGGTTCGGAGGGTGAAGTAGGAGATCTGTGGTTCTACTTTGACTATTATGAAAACCATCCGGAAAAAAGGTATATTTCTGACGGAGATGCATCCACAATTGTCATACCAGACACATCAGTTGACAAAATTAGTGATGCCTTTAAAGAAGCTTTTGAAGTCATTACGTATTTGGAGCCTGTTGTAGGTAGTGCACAATAAAACGAGCATATTTTCCCTTAAAACAGTAAATATGCATAAGGTAAAATTGTGTTTTATGGTTTATAATATAAAATGGCGGCTTAGTTGAGTTGTACCTAGTTGGCAGGTGATAAGCAGTGGCTGTTAGAATTATGTGAGAAGGTGTTAATGTGGCACTCATTCCTATTTATGGGAAAAGTGGATCTGGAAAAACCAGTTTTCTGTATGAAGAAATCATACAGACTGTTTTGAATGAACGAAATCAATCAGTTATTGTAATCGTGCCAGAACAATACACATTAGAAACACAACATAATTTGATTCGTAGACACCCAGGTGGGTGTATTATGTCTATAGAGGTATTAAGTTTCCAAAGATTGGCATATCGTTTCAAGACCCAGTCCGCCAATCAGGACAAACCTACACTGAGTGATGTGGGCAAGCATATGCTCCTGAAGAAAATCATAGAAGAACATCAATCTGAATTCAAATGGATTGTTAGTCACGCTAATAAATCTGGGTATATAAAAGAACTTAAAGAATTAATGACGGAATTTTATCAGTACCGAATGGATTCTGAGAAATTCAAAGTATTGATGGCCAGTGCCACCAGTGAGTCCCTTCGCCATAAATTAGAAGACTTATTTTTGTTATTTAACTACTATAGAGAAATAACAGAGCAATCATATATTAGTAGCGAAAGCACCTTGGAACAATTGGTGCAAGTACTACAAGAGCAACAACATCAGCAAAAACTTAAGAAATTTAAGATTGTCATTGATGGGTTTTATGGATTCACACCTATACAATACGGTGTGATCCTTGAACTGCTTGCATCTTCGATGGATGTCTACATATCCGTAACAATCGATTTATCTAGAAGTGACAATCCCCTATATCGTGAAAGTAGAAAAATAATTGAACAGCTCAATCAGATTTGTGAAAAGAATCACATACAGATTAAAAATCCTATCACCATGATTGATAACAATAGCTCTTCGCCTACACTAGCTCATATAAAGGAATATTTCTATCATTATCCGGTAAAAGTGTTTAAAGAGAAAACCAACCATATTATCCTAAGCGAAGCTATTACTATGAAAGAAGAAGTTGATTATGTAGCTGATAGCGTCATGAATTTGGTCATGAAAAAAGGATACAATTATAAAGATATTGTTATACTTTCGGGTGATCTGACTGGTTACAAAAGCATTATAGAGGAAGCCTTTAACCGATACGAAATTCCCTATTTTATAGATCAAAAAGAATTGATTAACCACCATCCTTTTGTGGAGATGATTATAAGTGGGCTTGAGATCATAGGGCATAATTTTAGATACAACGATGTTTTTAGATATGCAAAAGCAGGCTATCTAGACATAGACCCTGAAATATTATATTTAGTTGAGAATTATGTGCTTGCATACGGTATTAGGGGCAAAAGTCGCTGGCAATCTGAGTGGGAAAGAATTCATCCAGATTTTAAAGGACTTGAGGCATCGTATGTGGAAGATATGATGCTAAAGATTAATCAGGGCCGTTTAGCCATACTTGATTCTTTGGCACATCTGTTACTAGTTAAAACAGGCAATATTGCTATGCAGATCAATCATTTGTACGATTGGTTGCAAGCTATAGAGGCAGAGACTACATTATGGCGCATGAGCGAAACCTTCAGACAAAATAAGCAGCTATCTCTAAATATTGCATATAGACAGGTATTTGGCACTGTAATCGGTGTTTTTGAGCAGATAGTTGATATCAATATTGAAGAAGAGACAGATATTGATATGTTGATTCAAGTTCTCTTGGCAGGGTTTGAAGTGTGTGAAATAGGGATTATCCCGCCAGCCCTGGATCAGGTCGTCATTGGCGATTTAGAACGGAGCCGCTTTAATGAATCAAAGGCGCTGTTTGTCATTGGTCTTAATGATGGTAAAGTACCTAAAAATCACGAAAAAGCTTCAATTATTACTGATTTTGAACGGCAGACGCTTTTAACGTCGGGCATAGAGTTAGCACCTGATAATAAGCGCTATCTCTATCAGGAACAATTCAATATATATATGGGCCTTACACGGGTTTCACAGCGTTTATATTTAAGTTATGCTTCTATCGGATTTGACGGTAAGAGTATGAGACCATCACTCATCATTCATATGATTGAAAGACTTTTTCCGAATTTAAAACCTATGTACATCAAAGATATGGTTGCTAGAAAACTTATTATTAATAAAGAAAAGCCCACATTTTATAGGTTGCTCGATTATATCGACCAAATGAAATCCTCACAGAACGAGGAAAAATTAGAAGCAATAAAATCGGTCATGAATTGGTATCTAAGCAAAGAGAAGTGGCGAGTGCTATATGAAGATTTACTGGCGTTTAAAGCAACAAACAAGATTGAAGCCCATCTATCTAGTGCTATCGTTAAAGCACTATATGGGGACGTGTTTGAAAATAGCGTATCCAGATTAGAAAGCTTTGCAAAATGTCCATTTGCACATTTTGTGGATTATGGTCTTAAGCTAAAAGACCGACCAGAATTTGTTGTAAAAATGCCTGATGTGGGTATCATATTTCATAAAGCGATAGAACGAGTTGCATTCAAGTTAGACAAGGTATATCATATAAACTGGGAGACACTGGATGACTTAAAACGTCATACCATTGTGCTTGAATCTGTCGCCGAAGTAATTGAGGAAGAAAAGCGTGGCCTATTTATACAAAGTGCCAGAACTAAGTACTTGATCAATAAAATGACACGTATTGTAGACAGAGCCATATGGGCAATCGCTCATCAGATTACCAGTGGACAGTTTAGACCCATTGGGCATGAATATAAATTTTCCAGTGATGATGATCATCTAAGTAGCATTAAGATTGACTTTGATGAAGGTCGTTCTATGAAGTTGAGAGGTACGGTTGATAGAGCCGATTACTTTGAAGCAGATGACACAGGTTATCTGACCGTGATTGATTATAAGTCTGGTCAAAACAAGATAGATTTAGTAGCCTTGTATTATGGCATGCAATTGCAATTATTTGTGTATATGAACGCCATGAAGGAAGTTAAGTCATCACAAGTTTCAAAAGAAGTCAAGCCAGCTGGTTTGTTTTACTTTCATGTTGAGGACCCGTTAATACTTTCTGATAAGCATATGACATATGAAGATATTGAATCGTTGATTATGAATAAATTAAAATTAGATGGTATATTTTTACAAGATGATATTGTTTTAGGAGCCCTCGATAATCATGTTACCAAATCATCTAACGTGATACCGCTATCTTACAATAAGGACGGCAGTATCAAAAAAAATGATAATCTGGTTGATGAAGAGACTTTTGCTACATTACTTTCTTTCACAAATCATAAAGTCAAAGAGATTGGTAAAGATATTTTAGATGGGAATGTGGCGATAAAACCCTATCAATACGAAACAGAAAAAGGTTGCGACTACTGCAAACATAAATCCATATGTCAGTTCGACGCCGTTGTGGACGACTATCATCAGATGGATAAACTATCAAGAGAAGAATTATTAGAAAAGATTACTAAAGATTAAGCAAAGACTTACCAGTGATTTAAATAATAAACAACGCTATCAGGCATCGCTATCAGGCAACGCTATAAGACATAGCTTTAAAATATATGTATGGTATATGAAGGGAGCCACTATGGAAGAAATCATTAAAAGAATCATATTTATCGAAAACAAAGCGCAGAAGGTCATTAATACGGCAGAACAAGAAAAAATAAGTAAGCAAGAAGATTTGGTGAAACGTTTAGAAGCACTTGAAGAAAAGCTTTTTAAAGACGCCGATAAGAAGATTCAAGTTATGAGAGATAAAGAGCTAGCGGCAGCTAATTCTAAGATTGAAGGCATGTCTGAAAGTTGTACTGGTAAGCTTATGAGGATTGAACAATATAGCAAGGACCATAAAGAAGAATGGTGTGCTGGTTTATATGATGCAGTTATACGAGGTGAGTAGATGATTAAAGCAGCTAAATATAGTCATCTCAGTACTAAAATTCGAGCCATGATTGGAAGAATGCTCACTGATGAAGACTATGAAAAGATGTTACAACTTAAAGATGTTAAATCGGTGGTGCTATACCTTAAGAACAATACCTATTATCGAGTGGCTCTAGAGACACTTAACGAGCAAGAGATTCATCGAGGGCATGTTGAGGTTCTGTTATATAGAGCTGAAATCACAGATGCACTTAAGATATCAAGGTATTTAAGTGGTAACGAAAAAAAGATATTTCGATTTGTCTATCGAAAACAAGAGATAGAAGATATTAAAAAAATGTTGCGTATTTTACAAAGAGGCGCTAGTTTAGATACACTTGATAGAAAAAGATTATTTATAAGTAAAAATAGTCGAATAGATTTCAACAAGGCACTCAGTGCAAAGACCATCACTGAGCTAGTTAAGTCCATTAGTAACACAAGGTTTTATGAGATTCTATTACCATTAATACTTGAAGAAAACAGTATTGATTTGTTTGCTGCTGAGATGGCTCTTGATTTATATTATTTTGCGATGATTAAAGAGCAGGTGAAAACACTTGCCCATGGTAAGGATAGAGAGATATTGAAAGGCTTTTTTGGATCAGAAGCAGACATTAAGAATATCATGTGGATATATAGGGGTAGACATTATTATAAGTTAAGCAAAGAAATCATCTATAGGTACCTTATTCCATATGGCAATAGAATAAAAATGACTTTCATTGATGCGCTGATTGAAGCGCCTGATGAAGAACGTTTAGTAGAATTAATAAGAAGCAGTCCCTATAATCAAGTATTTGATGAGAATCCGGTGCGGTGGGAACTTGCATTCATGAGAAGCTTCTTACAGAAGCAATTGAACAATTTAAGAATCTATCCCTTCTCCTTAGCACCTATTATTGGTTATATATATGCCAAAGAATCTGAGATTAGTAATATAACCACTATCATTGAAGGGGTAAGATACGAAGTAAGTCCAGATACAATGAAGACGGATTTGATAATAAAAGTCTAAGAACATAGTGTACTTCCAGTACACGGTTTCACAAAGTGAAAATGTTCTCATGGAAAGTTCGGGTTTTAATAAGAACTTTCCTACTACACTAGAAAGGAGCAAAGCTATGTCGGTTGAAAGAATGACATTTCTAAATATTACAGGTCCAATAAGTGAATTAGATAGCTTTGTATACAACGCCGTTATTCCCCATAAAGTGCAGCTGGTTAAAGCTATGACCATACTTGACTCAGTCAAAGGCGTATTTCCGTATACTGAAGAAAACCCTTATGAACCAATACTCCGTCAGATGGAAAGTATGGGAGTTAAACATAATCGGGATGAAGTTCTAATTGAAAGTATGAGTAAGTCTATTGACCTTGTGAGTATACATAAGCGGTTAGATTATTTTGAAGAAGAGATAGGCTCCATCAGAGATGAAAGAGATGCACATATTGCAGAGCGCAAGAAAAAAGAAAATATTCGTGTACAGATTGTGCCACTCAAAAATCTAGATATTGAAGTTGATAAATTTTTTGATTTTGAACACATGAAATTCAGATTTGGTAAAATGCCTATTGATTCCTTTAATAAATTACAGAATTATGTGGATAAAGTTGATATCATCTATTTTGAAGTTAATAAAGAGGACGAAGACATATACTTGATGTATTTTACACCAGGTATACATCAAGAAACGAATGATAGTCTTTTTGCTTCCTTGCAATTCAAAAGGATCAGAATATCAGAAGAGGTCAAGGGTTATCCGAAAGAAGCTTTAAAACAGGTCGAAGATGAGATTGCACTACTTGATGATGACATTAAAAAAGCGGACGAAAGACTCACCGCTTATTATATTCAAAATCGCGAGGAGTTGTCCGAACTTTATAGCACTATAGAAAATCTTAATCAAGTGTTTGAAGTGAGGAGTTATGCAGCACATTCAAAAGAAGCATTTTATTTAACTGGATGGATACCATTATCTGATTTGGCAGCATTCGATGAAGAGATATCAAAACTACATGCTATTACGCATTTAGTCGAGCAGGATGACGCTGTGAAAAAGTCAAAACCGCCAACCAAGTTAAAAAATAATCGTTTTTTTAAACCTTTTGAGTTTTTGGTCTCTATGTACGGCATGCCTTCCTACAATGAAATTGATCCAACCGTATTTGTAGGTATTACATATTTAATTATGTTTGCATTAATGTTTGGCGACATAGGACAAGGTTTTGTTATTGCATTGGCTGGCGGATTGATATACCATAAAACTAAGAATAATTTAGCTAAACTCGGCATCTATCTCGGCGTTGTATCAATGTTAACAGGTTCAATATATGGCTCCGTTTTTGGTAATGAGGCATGGTTGCATGAACTCACTGGCATACATTTTCTTAATGCCATGGACCCTAAAAATATGGGTATTGTGTTAGGTGGAACAGTTGGTTTTGGTGTTCTATTACTCGTAATTGCAATGGTATTCAATGTTATAAATGCTTTTAAGAGTCGTAGATTTGGCAGATTATTATTTGATAAAAATGGTTTGATTGGTATGATATTTTATTTCGCTATCCTATCGGTTAGCATAGCAGTATTGTTTTCAGGTGAAGGAGAATCACCGAATATTTTACCAGGGATTATTATCATTATAGCTTCGTTAGTAGTGATATTTATGTCTCACCCTTTACAGAATCTAGTGGATAAAAAGAAGAAGATTTTTCCTGAAGACAAAGGTGGATTCTTTATAGAATCGGCTTTTGAAATTGTAGAGGTTGTTTTATCCGTACTCAGTAATACCATCTCCTTTGTAAGAATTGGCGCATTTGCGATGAATCATGTAGGCTTCTCTTTAGCTATCCAAGGATTGTCAAAAATGGTAGCAAAGTCTAGTAGCGGTTCAGATAATATTTTTGGTGCCGTCATGGTCATGGTAATTGGTAATATTCTTATAATAGGTTTAGAAGGTATGATTGTAGCGATACAATGTATGCGTCTTGAATATTATGAGTTATTTAGTCGTTTCTTTGAAGGCGAAGGCGTTTTGTACGAACCGTTCAGTATTAAAAGTACACAAGAAATTAATATAAAGCAATCATAAAAATGAAGATAATTTTAAGGAGGATTTGTAATGGGTTATATTATAACATTATCACTAATTCTAGTGATAATAACTATCGGTGTAGGTATTTACGGGATCAAAAATGAGATTAAAGGTAAAAAGGCAACTAGATTACTAGGTATGAACTTGTCCACATTCTTTGTTTTACTTGTGGCAACTACGATTATGTTATTTAGTGGTTCACCAGTAATCGCATCTACTGCAACAACTACTACTACTCCAACAGGAACAGCTGTAGGCGCTAATGTGGATGGTCTTAGATTTTTAGCTGCAGCACTTTCTACAGGACTTGCTTGTATCGGTGCAGGTATTGCGGTTGCAATATCAGGTTCAGCCGCTATCGGTGCTATCAGTGAAAACGAAAAATTACTTGGAAAGACCATTATATTTGTTGGTCTTGCCGAAGGTATTGCAATCTATGGTATGATTATTTCAATTATGATTCTTAATCAGTAGATATGTTATTAGATGTATAGAAAGGTGGGAAGGCGTAAGCCACCAAAATGAAAATGTATTTAATAAGTGATAATATCGATACTCAGACAGGCATGCGACTCGCCGGTGTAGAAGGTATTGTCGTTCATGAATTAGATGAGCTAGTCAAAGCTTTAGATCAAGCATTACTTGATAGAGAAATAGGCGTACTGCTGATCACTGAAAAGTTAGGCAAGATGGTGTCAGAACGAATCAAAGATATTAAGATGAATTATCACACACCATTAATAGTTGAAGTGCCTGACAGGCACGGTACTGGAAGAGCAGCAGATTCTATTACAAAATATGTCCGAGAAGCAATCGGACTTAAGATTTGAGGTGTCATCATTGAGAAACGAAGAAGTAAAATTAGAGCAGTTTACAAATGATATCATGACTGATGTTGCCTTAAAAAGGCAAAAAATTCTAGATGGCGTTGATAAACAGCTTGATAAAGAATATAAAGTGCAAGAAAAAATTCTGTATGCAAAAGCATATGAAATTATCCAAGATGGTCTTAAGGTTGTAGAACGCGAAAAACAAGAGATGATTGCGAAAACATTGATGGATAACAAAGTTAAGTTACTGCATAAGAGAACACTTATTATCGATGATGTGTTTGAAGAAGTAAGAAATCGACTAAGAGCGTTTACTAACAGCAAAGAGTATTTGGATTATCTAATCAATCTAATAGATAAGAATCTGAAATTATTACATGAAGGGGATAAAGAAATCGTTATCAACTATAGTGATGAGAAGCACTTAGACACACTCAAAAAGAAATTCAAATATGAGATTAGTGTAGAAAGAAAACAATTAGATTTTATCGGTGGATGCAAAATAATTGACAAAGTACATCAATTATTTATTGATGGTACATTTGAGACGCTATTAATGAGCAAGAGAGAGGCATTTTTGCTGGATTGCAAGATAGCCATAGATTAATTATAGGAACTGGTAGGTGGTATTTTGGAACAAAAAGGATATATTGCTGGCGTGAATGGACCCGTTGTGACTGTTAGAGGAAGCGATCAATTCAATATGCTAGAGATGGTATACGTTGGAAATGAAAAGTTAATTGGAGAAGTAATAAGGATTGTTGATGAGGATAGAATTATTCAAGTTTATGAATCTACAACCGGTCTTAAAGTTGATGAGCCTGTTTATTCAAGTAACAAACCCATGTCACTAATGCTCGGACCTGGGATTATAGGTGGTGTTGTTGATGGCATACAACGCCCTCTTGTAAAAATAATGGAAGAATCAGGCGTGTTTATCGGGAGAGGTATAGCAACCGAAGCGCTAGATATTGAGAAGGAGTGGACTGTACATATAACCGTTAAAGAGGGTGACCAACTTGAAGGCGGTCAGATATATGCTGTTGTACAAGAAACTGAGTTAATAGAACATCGTGTTATGCTTGAACCAGAAACTTCAGGTGTTGTTAGGACGGTGAAACCAGACGGTGAATATAAAGTTAAAGATGTGGTGGTAGAGATAGAAGATCGTTTTGGCGTGATCATTCCACTCACATTATGCCAATACTGGCCCGTTAGGAAACCACGCCCTTTTAGTAAAAGAAGAAGACTTAGTCAGCCACTCGTAACAGGGCAAAGGGTAATTGATGCATTGTTCCCAATCGCAAAAGGTGGTGCAGCGGCTATTCCTGGCGGATTTGGAACAGGAAAAACCATGACACAACATCAATTGGCAAAATGGTGTGATGCAGATATCATTGTTTATATTGGATGCGGTGAACGTGGCAATGAGATAACAGAAGTGCTTGAGGAATTCCCCAAGTTAATAGATCCAAAATCAGGAAGACCCTTAATGGATAGAACGGTACTCATAGCTAATACTTCGAATATGCCAGTTGCAGCAAGGGAAGCGTCTATATATACTGGCGTTACAATAGCAGAATATTATCGCGATATGGGCTATCATGTGGCTATCATGGCAGATTCTACTTCCCGTTGGGCTGAAGCGCTTAGAGAAATATCAGGACGACTTGAAGAAATGCCGGCAGAAGAAGGCTTTCCAGCTTATTTACCATCTAGACTATCCCAGTTTTATGAACGTGCCGGTTATATGGATAATCTTAATGGTTCAGAGGGTTCGGTAAGCATCATTGGTGCCGTATCGCCACAAGGCGGCGATTTTTCAGAACCCGTTACGCAAAACACAAAGCGGTTTGTTAGATGCTTCTGGGCGTTAGATCGAGACCTGGCTTATTCAAGACATTATCCTGCCATTAACTGGTTAAATAGTTATAGTGAATATATGGATGATTTAGAGGCATGGTATGAGGAACATCTTGACAAAGATTTCATGGGTACCAGACGAAAGATAGCTTCATTATTACAAGAAGAAAGCAAATTGATGGATATTGTAAAGCTTGTAGGCGCCGATATCTTACCGGAAGAACAGAAGTTGGTTCTTGAGATTGCAAAGCTAGTAAGAGTTGGCTTTCTGCAGCAAAATGCATTCCATGATGTGGATACTTATGTGCCTATAGAGAAGCAATACATGATGATGAAGATCATTCTATATTGTTATAAAGTATCAAGTGAAATTGTAACAAGTGGGATTCCCATATCTCAGATAAGAAAAACAGGATTATTTGAAGAAATCGTGAAGATTAAATACGATTATGGTAATGAAGAAGAGGATATTCAACGAATGAGTGGTCTTTATGAAAAAATCGACGTTGAGTTAACAAAATTAAAAGATAGTTATAAGAACTTTGAAAGGAAGCATAGCTAATGCGTATACAATACTTAGGTGTTAAGGAAGTAACTGGATCACTCATTGTGCTAGAAGGTGTGAAAAATGCTTCCTATGAAGAAATGGTTGATATTACACTAAATACAGGTGAAAAAAGAGTTGGACGTGTTATAGAGATTAAAGACGATATAGCCATTGTTCAAGTTTTTGAAGGAACAACAGGGATATCAAGCTCTAATACACGTACAGACTTTTCAGGAAAAGCCCTAGAATTACCATTGTCCAAGGAAATTCTTGGTCGTACTTTTGATGGCCTTGGTCGCCCTATTGATGGGCTAGGTGAAATTGTTGCAGATGTAAAATGGGATATTAATGGTAACCCGATTAATCCTATGGCTAGAAAATATCCCAGGGATTATATACAGACAGGCATATCTGCAATTGATGGACTTACAACCCTAATTAGAGGACAAAAATTGCCGGTTTTTTCCGGGAACGGTTTGCCTCATGACCAATTGGCCGTTCAGATTGTTAGACAGGCTAAAATTACTGCGGAAACGACGGATGATAATTTTGCTGTTGTATTTGCGGCAATGGGTGTGAAAAACGATGTAGCAGATTACTTTATTAGAAGTTTCAAGGAAAGTGGTGTTATTCAGAAAGTTGTAATGTATCTTAACTTAGCCAATGACCCAGTGGTGGAGCGTATTGTAACCCCGCGTTGTGCCCTTACAGCTGCTGAATACTTAGCATTTGAGAAGAATATGCATGTGCTTGTTATACTAACCGATATGACGACTTATTGTGAAGCCCTTAGAGAGATATCATCCTCAAAAGGTGAGATACCTTCTAGAAAAGGATTTCCAGGGTATACATATAGTGACTTGGCATCGTTGTACGAAAGAGCAGGCATGTTGAGTGATAGGGAAGGTTCAATTACACAGATTCCGATTCTCACAATGCCTAATGATGATATCACTCATCCAGTACCAGACCTTACAGGTTATATAACCGAAGGTCAGGTTGTTCTAGATAGAGGGCTTCATCAAAAAGGAATATATCCACCAATAGTAGTATTGCCATCCCTTTCTAGACTTATGAAAGACGGTATTGGCGAAGGTTATACAAGAGCAGACCATCCACAAGTAGCTAATCAATTGTTTGCATCATATGCACATGTTCAAGAAGTTAAGGCGTTGGCATCAGTTATTGGTGAGGACGAATTATCGCAGATTGATCAATTATACATGAAGTTTGGGAAGTTGTTTGAAGAGAAGTTTGTTGCACAGAGTCAAGATGAAAATCGAGTTATGTACAGCACACTAGATCTTGGGTGGACACTACTTGGTGTATTACCTAGAGAAGAACTTGACCGTATGGATGATGAACTTTTAGATAAGCATTATGTTGCATATAATGGCTAGTCAGATATTGAGGTAGATTATGGAAACTAATACTTTTCCAACCAAAGGAAATCTAATTAAAACTAAGAGTACACTTGCCCTATCAAAAACAGGGTACGATTTACTTGATAAAAAAAGAAATATCTTGGTTCGAGAAATGATGTTAATGATTGAGCAGGCAAAAGTAATTCAGTCTCAGATTGATATTACTTTTTCTGATGCCTATAAAGCGTTGCAACAAGCTAACATCAGTATTGGCATTAATACAGTTGACCAAATAAGTAACTCTGTAAAAGCTGAAGAAAGAATAGAAATAAAAGTGCGTTCAATTATGGGTGTGGAGATCCCTATGGTTAATCTGGTGAAAGAAGATTTACAGGTACAATATGGATTAGCCAGGACACCGATCACCTTGGATGAAGCTTACGATAAGTTCAGTAAAGTTAAAGAACTGACCATAGCACTAGCTGAAGTGGAGAATGCCATCTATCGATTGGCTATCAATATCAAGCGTACCCAGAAGCGGGCAAATGCCCTCAAGAATATATTGATTCCGCGATATACGAAGCTGACTAAATCGATTCAAAATGCACTTGAAGAGAAAGAAAGAGAAGAATTCACAAGGCTAAAAATGATAAAGAACATACAGAAATAAAGTTGTTGTTACAATTGGTAGGGTGCGAATAACCGTAACATTAACCTTAAAAAGAGCAAATCATTTTTAAATGATTTGCTCTTAATTGATTTATTCTTTAATGTCCACTTTAGTCTACTGAATGAACTCTCATCAGATTAGTTGAACCAGGAGTACCAAGTGGAATACCTGTTGTAATAACAACCAAATCATCCTTCTTAACAACGCCAATTTGTTTTGCGGCTTCTATAGCCTTATAGAACAGGATATCGGTTGATGTTTCCATCTGTAATATTAGTGGCATTACACCCCATAATAATTGCATCTGACGGCATACTCTTTTATTCGCAGTAGGTGCAATGATTGGTGTTGATGGTCTAAATAGAGATACAAGTCTAGCTGTACTACCACCAAATGTTGGGCATATGATTGCACTGGCGTCTAACTGCATAGCTGTTGAACAAGCAGAGTAGCTAACGGCATTGGTGATTGATTTGTGTTTCATTTTGCTTAGGCGCTTGAAAGCTCGTTTATAGTTAATGGTATTTTCGGCGGCATCAGCAGTTTTTCTCATGACTTTAACCGATTCAACTGGGTATAAACCCGCAGCAGTTTCGCCCGATAGCATAATCGCATCTGTACCATCTAAAACGGCATTGTAGACGTCGGATACTTCTGCTCTAGTAGGTCTTGTATTACTACTCATTGAGACAAGCATCTGAGTTGCAGTGATAACTGGCACTTCGGCCGCATTACAAGCTGCTATAATTAATTTTTGTTTTGTTGGTATTAGTTCTGTGGGTATCTCAACACCTAAGTCACCACGGGCAACCATAACGGCATCTGAAACTTCAATAATGCTTTCTATGTTATCAATACCTTCTTGGTTTTCGATTTTGGATATTATTTTAATATCAGAACCGTCATGTTCATCTAATAATTTGCGGATTGATTCTAGATCTTCTTTTCTTCTAATAAAAGATGCGGCAATATAATCGATGCCTTGCTTTATGCCAAAAATAATATCGCTTTTATCATCTTCTGTTAAGGTAGGTAAACTGATATTGACACGAGGTACATTGATTCCTTTTCTGTTTTTAAGAATACCACCATTTTTAACGACACATTTAATTTTTTTATTGATCACTTCCACAACTTCTAATTCTATCAAACCATCATCTAGAAGAATGAGATGGCCTTCAGTTACATCTTTATATAAATCTGGATAGGTAATGCAGAACGATTCTGCTGTACCAACATCTTCGCCATAATATAAAGTTGCGAATGCGCCAGCGGTTAATGTTACTTTTCCATCTACAAAAGTCATGGTTCTTATTTCTGGACCTCTGGTATCTAGTAAGATACCAATCGGTTTGTTTAGTGTTTCTTCAACTTCACGAATCATAGCAATAGTCTGAGTGTAATAAGCTTGATTACCGTGAGATAGGTTGAGCCTTGCAATTGAAAGACCATTGTTCACTAATTCAGTAAACACCTCTTTTTTATCACTCGCAGGTCCAATGGTACAGATGATTTTTGTTTTATTCATATATAACTCCTTTGACAAATAAAAATTAATTTGTTTGTTCTATTTATTGTTTGTAGTTTAATTTCACTACTAATTATTTATTAGTATACGACATATCAAACTTTAGCGCATATTAACATACCATGTTCATTATAACACAAATTTTTTTTTAACTATATGGTGAAACTAAACATATCAAATTGCATATGTTTAGTTTTTTTGGATAAAAATGATACAATAACATTAAAACTGGCGCCTCAAGTAATTGATAGTAATCTTGAAAATTTTAGTTTGGGATGTCAGGCCCTGGGTAAATGTAGTTTACAATATAGTAACACAACGTTATAATGATGAAAGAACATGTAAAAGTGAAGTTGGTAAGGAAACGGTAGTTATCATTGTAGCACCGGTTATAACATAGATAAATCAGGGGGCTGTATGAAAGCGGATTATGTAAATATATTTATAAGATCATTAATTATGGTGTGTGAAATGATGTTAGGTGAAAGACCTGTCATGAAAGAAACTTTCAAGAAAACCAGTACAACAAGTTTGCTGGATGTTGCGGTAGTTATAGGTATAACTGGACAGTTAAAAGGTCAAGTGGTTATTAATTTTAGTTCAGAGACAGGCCAGAACATGGCTTCCGTGATGATGGGCGGCATACCAATTTCGGAACTTGATGAGATTGGGAAAAGTGCCCTGCAAGAAATTGGAAACATGATGATGGGAACTGCGTCAACTGAATTGTCACAACTTGGTGTCACAACCGATATAACACCACCGCATATGATTACTGGCGAGCATATGAGTATGACGGCGAAGGATAAAACCATTATTGTATCCTTTGAATTATCTGCAGGTAAGATACTGCTAGAGATATCAATTGAGTGATAGTAAGTCATAATTGCGTTATCTAGGACTTTTTATGCAGTAGGAAAGTTCAATATAGGAATTTTCCATGCCAAAACAACTTATCCTTACTTTGAAAGAAATATTGAAAGATAAGTTGCGTATTGGAAGTACGCTGTGTTCAACTTTATAGGATATAAGAGGTTTGTATATGAAATTTACAGATGAACAGGCATATATTATCAAACATAGAAATAGTGAGATTCTTGTATCTGCAGCAGCAGGTTCAGGGAAAACGGCTGTGCTTGTTGAACGAATCATTGGACGAATATTGGACGACGAAAGCCCTATTGATATCAATGATTTATTGGTTGTTACCTTTACCAAGTTAGCAGCAGCGGAGATGAAAGAACGTATAACGATTGCCTTAGAGAAAGCACTAATGGAAGCACCCACCAATGAACATCTTATCAATCAGATAGTAATGATGCCAAGTGCTAAGATTATGACAATCCATAGTTTTTGCTTAAGTGTTATTAGAGATTATTTTGATGTCATTGATTTGGATCCGGAGTTTAGGGTTGCTGATGAGACAGAGATCGTACTGATAAAAAATGATGTTTTAGAACTGGTCATTGAAAGGGCATATGAAGTAGGTTCAGAGGCCTTTATAACATTGGTTGAAAGTTTTGCCCATGGAAAAAGAGATGTAGAAATCGAGGTATTGATTAATAAAATTAGAACATTTGCCTATAGCACCCCTTTTCCTGAAATGTGGCTGAGGACACATCTAATAGATGGTGATCAGATTGGGTTTAACCAATTACTTACCCAAGTTTTTTGTGAGCAAGTGAACACATCACTATCCTATATCAAGCAAGGGCTAAAGGATTTAAAAATAATTATAGAAATGCCAGAAGGACCCTATATATATAAAATCGTATATGACATATATAACCAGTGGATTCAGGGATTCTCAGATGAAGAAGATGATATCGAAAGGCTTTTTGAATGCTTTAATCTATTTGAAAAACAACGACTTAGTACAAAGAGAAAAGATATGGACGCGGTCCTTAGAGCTGAGGCTAAAAAAATTATTGATGAAATACATCAATTAATTGGGTATCTAAGTAAAAATTTCTTTTATAATGATTACAGCATGATTGACGATGACCATCAAAGCACAAAGCCGCTTCTTGCGGCATTGTACTATTTGGTCACAGACTTCAATGAGGCTTTTTCCTTAGCTAAGAAAAAGAAAAAAATAATTGACTTTAGTGATATTGAGCATATGGCATTAAGTTTACTGACCACTTATGATAGTGAAAAGCATACCTTTAAGCCGTCAGATATTGCCGGCCAGTATCGATTTGAAGAGATCATGATTGATGAATATCAAGATTCAAGTATGGTACAAGAAGAGATACTAAGGTCGGTGTCCCGTGAAAAAGAGGGGTTGCCTAATATTTTCATGGTTGGCGATGTAAAACAGAGCATCTACAAATTCAGAATGGCAAAACCAGAATTGTTTTTAGAGAAGTACCATCGATATCAATCAGATGGGCAGTATCAAAAGGCACATCTAACCAAGAATTTCAGAAGTAGGCAAGAAGTCATTACATCTGTCAATGAAGTGTTTGGTCCGCTCATGTCTGATAAGTTTGGTGGTGTTAATTACGATGGGTATGCCCAGTTGAACTTAGGATTAACCTATGAGGAGCAGCCCTTTAATTATGAGACCGAGTTGCTGCTGATAGACAAGGAAGACTATCAGGAAAAGGATACCCATATACTTGAAGCCTTATCCATAGCAATCAAAATACAAAGTCTAATTAATCAATCAACTATAATTTACGATAAGAATAAAGACCAGTATAGACCTATTGAGTATCACGACATAGCCATCTTGCATAGGGCGCCTAAACTTTTTACCGGGAAGCTGATTCAAGTCTTTAGAGATCTGAACATTCCAGTTCACAGTGACATCCTAACTGGTTATTTTGATACTTATGAAGTTTCAACCGTTATGAATATTCTCAGAATCATAGATAATCCGGATCAAGACATTCCTCTTGCAGGTGTATTAAAATCACCGATTGTGGGCCTTTCCAGTGAAGAATTAGCCGAGGTTAGGGTGGCGTTTGAAAAAGGTTCTTACTATACTGCAT
>JAQICP010000367.1 GCA_027858555.1 Vallitaleaceae bacterium | reverse complement strand
GAATCATCACCTCATAATTTATATCAGATATTCGCAGGGATAGGTATGAATACTGCCCTCTGTTGGAACCTTTCGATGTTTAAAAAGCAAAACATCTATCGGTCAATGCCTTTCGATGTTTGAAAAGCAAAACATCTATCGGTCGATGCGTCGTGTTCCAAACAGAGGTAGCTTCACTTCTGTTCCGCTTACATGTATTCCTACCTATCCCTGCGATGCCATTACATGTAAGATGCGGGTTCTGAATCTTTCAAAGTTCTTTACGCCATAGGCGTTTCTCTTTTGCAAGTGATGATTACAAGAGAATTGCAATAATTGGATGCCTATATTCATTGATATTGGTGGTTGAAAAAGCTATAATGGATATGGTATTCTAATAAAAATCAGAATTGGACCAATCCAGAGGAGGCCAATATGCAACTTAGTATTGATAATAATATCAAAAAACCCTTATACAGACAAATAGCAGATCAGATAGAGACCCTTATCAGGAAAGGTGATCTTCCGAGCGGTTATATATTACCACCAGAAAGAAAGTTGGCCGAAGTATTATCAGTTAATAGAACGACGGTACTAAATGCTTATCGCAGTCTGAAAGCGGATGGTTTGGTAATATCAAAAGTTGGTCAAGGCACAATGGTTGATTATACCGATGCTAGTCCCATGAAGATAAAAAAGGAACTAATGCCGTTGTATCTAGACCACTTATATGCTACGAACGGGCGTTATAAGATGAGTAAATTCGAGGAAAGATTATTAAAATATACCAGTGATAAATCACTCATTTCCTTTGCGGTAGGGATTTTGAATAGGAATGATTATCCATTTGGGGAGAATCATCTGATAAAACTATCAGAGACTTATGGTGAGAAGCTTTTAGAGCATACGCCTTTTAGAGGGATAGATGAGCTAATCAAGGAGCTGATTAATTACATGAAAGCCTATAACGTGAACACTCACTCAACTGAGATGCTTATAACTTCAGGCTCACAACAAGGTATCAGTTTAGTTGCTGATATTTTCATTAATCCGGGGGATGTGGTAATTGTAGAAGATCCAACCTATTTTCTTGGCAAACAAGTTTTTGAGATGAAAGGGGCTAAAGTGATAGGCGTGCCTATGGAAACAGATGGTATGGATATGAATTTTCTTGAGCAGATTCTTAAAACGACGACTGTGAAACTAATATACACCATGCCCAATCAACATAATCCAACTAACTTTAATACATCAACTGAGAAAAAAGTCCGCCTGCTTCAATTAGCCTATGAATATCAAGCGGTGATATTAGAAGATGGTGCCTATAATGATCTGGCATTTGATGGTAATAAACCCATCACACTTAAGTCCATGGATTATAATGACCAAGTCATATATTTAGGCACATTTTCAAAAGTCTATTCTATCGGTATACGGTTAGGTTGGCTGATTGCCTCTAGTGAAATCATTGAAAGGCTTGCTTACATAAAGCACTTGAGAGATATACATACCAGTAGTATCAGTCAGTGGTTAATATATGATTTACTTGCAAGAGGCGTCATCCAGCAAGGCATTCGGGATATTGCCAGAATTAATAAAGAGAAACTCAACCAATTCATCCATTGTTTTGATAAGCTGCAGATGGACCAATTGGGTATCACATATGAAATCCCCTCAGGGAGTATCTACCTTTGGATGAAATTACCAGATACCATTGATACTGAGGAACTGCTTCAGATAGCCATGAAAGAAGGGGTCGTATTTGTACCTGGGCAACTGTTTTCAGTTGGATCCAAAGAAGGGCATAACATTAGAATTAATTTTGTATATGTGGCGGATACAATGGTTGAAGAAGGTTTGAAACGATTAAAAACAGCTATTATAAAGGCTTTAGAAATGAAGGAAGGGGAACAAGCGACGCTCAGTCTATCAGGCTTTGCTACGTTGTAGAAAATATGAAATTTGCGAAAAGAACAGAACTGATAAAGTCATCTGATACAAGAGAACTACTTAGTATCATTGGTTTCGATGAGATGATTTCATTTGCAGGAGGCTTGCCAGCAAAAGAGGGATTTCCAGTTGAGGAACTAAAAGGGATCGCCGCAGATGTCTTTGACCGTTATGGCTACAGGGCACTTCAGTATGGACCTACTGAAGGCATAAAAGAACTTAGGAAGATGATTGCAGAAATCAACACCAAAAAGCATGGCACTTTGATCAATGAAAATCAAGTATTGATTACATCAGGCGGGCAACAGGCATTAGATATTCTGGGTAAGATATTCATCGATGAAGGTGACAGCATACTTATGGAAGAGCCTACTTACTTTTCCGCTATCAATGCATTCAAGGCATACTATCCTCATATCGTTGGTGTTGAAACGGATCTTGAAGGTGCAGTCGTGGGGAATCTTAAAGCAAGCATAGTGGATTACCCTGAGGCTAAGTTAGCCTATTATATTCCGGATTATCAGAATCCAACAGGTAAAAGTTGGGAGCTGACAAGAAAGGAAGCTGTACTTAGAGTTCATCAAAAAAGTGGTGTACCGATTATTGAGGACTGCCCTTACTCGGATCTGCAATTTGAAGGGGAGAAAGTACCTAGTTTTCTTGCTCTAGGTAATATGAAATCAGTTATTCACTTGGGTTCTTTTTCGAAGGTATTCTGCCCTGGTTTTAGACTTGGGTACATTATTGCAGAGGAAGCGGTTATCAAGAAGTGTGTTTTAATGAAACAAAGCATGGATTTGCATACATCAAATTTTTCTCAAGTCATGTTACTGGAATATATCAAGACCCATGGACTCGAGGCAAATATAAAAAAAATCATAACAATATACAAAAAGAAAAGAGATATCATGATTCAGGCTATCAAGGATTACTTGCCCGGTTCCGTGACTTATCATAAACCAAAGGGTGGTATGTTTTTATGGCTGGATTTAGGAAAGGGACATGATTCTAGAAAATTCTACAAAAAAGCACTGGAAGAAAAAGTGGCATTTGTAGCAGGCGATGCATTTTACTTGCATGAGCGCGTATCTAGCGGCTTAAGGCTTAATTATACCAACACCAGTGATGAGGATATCATAGTAGGTATTAAGAGGCTAGGGAGCATAATGGCTACATATTAGTGTCGGATGCTATATGAGATATATTGATATCACTATAACTGATAGTGGTATCTTTGCCATGTCTTTTCCCGAAATACAGTGATTGTTCTGCTCTACTAAGAATTTGATTGAAAGTATCATCTTCCATATAGGTGTATAGACCAAAAGTAATTGTAACATGAACCAATTGACCATGATAAGTATAACCATTATATTTAACTTTTTCCCTGATGTTTTCTAGAAGCAGTTTTGCTTCATCGGTTGTGGTTTGTGGTAATATGATTGCAAATTCTTCACCAGCCCACCTGCCAATTATAGCAGATGGGTCTAGGTTGTTTTTAAGAATATTAACGATAGACACCAAAATCGTGTCCGCAAATTGGTAATCGTAGTTATTATTGATACTTTTCAAGTCATCCACATCACAAAAGGCTAAAGTAAAGGATGCTTTAGTTAACTTTGAAGTTTCTAATGTGGATTCAATAAGTCTGTATATACTAGGTCTAGTAAGAAGACCTGTCAAATAATCTGGCATATCTTGTTTACTACTAAAGTTAGATGCGCCTGTGTTTATATGAGATGCAGGTATATTTTTTAGATTGGAAATATCTTTTTTGTAGTTAAGTGCTCTATGTATGTATATGGCAGTGAAAGTAACTATACATACAAGTATGCCCCATTTCCAGGTTGATAATGCCCCATAGTTATTCTCTGGCAGTGAAAGTATAACAAAATCAATCACCAAGGTAATGCATAATGTCAAAAATACTAACAATAATCGTTTTGCTACATAGTGATTATCGTTTGCCTCTTTTAGCAAGATTAATGTGATAACCAGTAACTGAATTGAGAATAAGATGCCAAACAGGGTTTTCATATGATAGATTTTGATTTGGACTGGCATCTCAAAACCTGTAAGGATAAAGAATGAATATATTAGTGTGATCAGTGCAACGGACAATTGGAAAGCGAGCAGATAACGTAAGTGTTTTTTAGGCGTTTTGGGATAGAGTGCATGCTTTATATAGATAGTGACACCAATACTTCCAAGAACGAAGGCAGCTAAACTTACCATCTGAAGCAGGGCTTGTATACCATCGAAATAGAATCTGACATTGGTTTTTGAATAAAGAATGTTAAAACCAAAACTAACAAGTATAAAACCTAGGCTAAAGGACATGGCTTTCATATCTCTTTTGATGAATAAACTTATGATAAATATCATCAAACCGCAAAACATGATTGATAATCCTAAGTAAACATCCATGATATTCAGATGTGAATACAAATTCTGTAATACCTGATCATCACCGATATAGACAGGGCTTTTAATGCCACGATGATTAATTGTTGGGTATACTTTAAGGTAGAGTGTCTTGGATGATAGGGAATCATGGAGCTTGAGCATCAGTGTTGTTTCACTATAGGGAGATTGTGGGATAAGCTTTGTGTATAAAAGTGAATCTGAAGGCGTATACAATTCAAAGGCATAACACGCTATATCAGTGAAATACAAACTGGTGTCTTTTGCATAAATAGGTAGGGGGATACGATACCATATGACATCAGTAGTTTCGGTAATGGCTTCCGTGTCATACTGAGAATTTGCTTGCCAGGCAGCATCATAATCTAATTCGGCATTATCTGCTGTTGCAACATAGTAAGTAATAGTGTCTTCAATATGAATTGGCGCATCATAATTGCCAGTCAGTCTTACTATGTATGCCACTAGCAATACTATAATTGACAAAAGCATTACTTTATATATATCTTTAATCATACAGCCACCTCTACCTCAAATCATAATATTCGGATATAAGAAAAACAAACAGAAACTTCCTAACTACTGGTTAAGAAGTTTTTTTAAATGTTCTATTAATAAATCATTTTCTTCAGGTTTATTAATGCAGAACCTGAAATATTTATTATTAAGAAACGGGAAACCCGAAGCATCTCTAATCATGATTTTTTCTTTAATTAACGATTCAAACAACATAGGTGCAGTAATAGTCGGATCCATTATTTTCACTAGTATAAAATTTGCTGAAGGCGCATATACCTTGACATTTGTCCAGCTGCCAAGAATTGTTATGAATTTATTTTTTTCTGTTTTAATAAGTGCCTTGGTCTTATTGATATAGTCTGTATCTTGTAGCATCAGTTCACCGGCATAGGCAGCTAATGAATTAATGGTCCAAGGGTTTTTAAGACTGTTCATCTGATGGATTAATTCTTTATTACCAGTGACAGCGTAGCCTAAACGAAGACCGGGTGCGGCAAAAAACTTAGACACACCGCGTATAATAAATAGGTTAGTATAAGTTTCACAAAACATACTGCCAGTTACATTATCTGGATTATCCGTAAATTCTACGTATGTTTCATCAATTAATACAAATATATGATGGGCCAAACAATAATCCAATATCTGACGTAATTCTGCATGTTCTATAGCAGTTGAGGTAGGGTTATTAGGATTGCATATAACCAAAAGGTCGGTATCTTCAGCGAGATCCTCTTTCAGTGATTCGAAATCCACCTTGAAATCATTTTCTTCTTTTAAAGCTTGAGAGATACTTCTACCACCATCGATGCGTATTTCACGCTCATACTCTGAGTATGTTGGTCCTATAATGGTTGCCTTTTCTGGATGAATAATCTTTATGAATAAAGATATTAGTTCTGTCGACCCATTGCCAACTAGGATTTGGTCGGGATGTACTGAGATATACTTGGCTATCACTTGACGTAAACTGGTATAGTCTCTATCTGGATAGGCACTGATGAGTTCTATATGATTCTTTAGTTCAGATATTACGAGGGCAGATAATCCCAGAGGATTAACGTTGCCACTAAAATTCACGATTTCTTCTTTTTTAATGTGGTAGAATTTCTCTACTTTTTCGATATCACTTCCGTGAAATTGCATATCGATATTAGTCATACTATCACCACTTCCCATCCTTTTATTTCAACGGTTTTAATGCTATAATCATAGTATATTAATTCATAAAAATCAAGTAAGAATTAGAGGGACCATAACAATGACGACTAAAGATAGAGCTAGTTTAATCGATCGTTTGTTATTAGATGAATATAGTATTGAATATGCAGAGCCTGCCATAGTAAATAATCCGGGAATAATCTACATTGATAAAAGCGACTCATTCAAAGGTGAGTTCGGTATCAAGAACATGGGGCTAGGCTCCTTTTTTGGTGTTGTAACTTCACTTGCCGCGTACATAACCATTGAAGATACTTATTTTGATTATACACAAAGAGAAGTCGAATGCGACTATTATAATATTAGATATACTATTGACACCAGCTTGCTTGAAACGAACGGATCTTACACTGCAGACATCAATATCGTCTATCTTGGTGGTGAGATTACATTGCCCTTACATATTCGGGTGAAAGAGCTAGTGGCTTTAGAGGCAGTAACAGGGCGCGTACCTACCGTCACCTTTGAAGCGAATAAAATCAATTATCATCATACGGAGAAGGGTTATTTCACCATACATTCAACTTATGACGGACCAGTTACAATAAGAATTACGGGGCAAGACACTGCCCTGAAATACGAGACAGATACGTATACAATTAATGAATATGGTACAATTCCTTTTAAGTTTTATGTGAGCCATGATGACATAATGCACGGCATAACACCAATTAACTTTATGCCGGAACACACACTGTTTACAACGATGCATATCAGTTTTGGTGAGGAAAAATCGATTCAGACGCTACCAATCTCCATCACTAATTATAACTTAATATCTACCCGGGTTAGCATAGACTCTAAAGCGGTCTTTCATCAGAAGTTAAAAGAAACTTATAATTTATACGTGGATAACTTGCTTCTTGACCCCGGTAGAGAGTGCCTTGAACAGATTTATG
>JAQICP010000364.1 GCA_027858555.1 Vallitaleaceae bacterium | reverse complement strand
GAGGTGGTAAGCTTCTAGAGTCATATAATCTTTTTGATGTCTACAAAGGTGAGCAGATTGAAGCAGGTCACAAATCAATCGCATACAAGTTGATATTTAGAGCAAGTGATCATACACTGACAGAAAATGAGATAACAAAGGCTATGAGTAAAATCATGCAAGGGCTTGAAATAGAGTTAAATGCACAGCTTCGAAAATAAACATGGATTTTTAAGTCAAACCCCCTTATAATACTCGTAAGGGGGTTTTTCATATGAAAAGAAAAACACTAATTATTACATTGATCATGATATTATTATTTAATATGACATCCAGCATTTCAATAGGCCAAGGGTTTGCTTATAGTGAAGAAATTCGAGTTGGTCTAAAGTATTATTTTGAAGAAGTACCTAGCTTGACCTTAGATAACAAGTCCTTGTTGATGGGCTATATTGTAGGGGGACAGTTTGTAGCAGAATATGAGGCTGTAACGACAGGAAAATTCTATTTTGAACCTGCGACTAATCGATTTCTGATATCGGTAGAATCTTTTGGCACATTTGATGAAGCGCATAATCAATTGGATAGAATTCGTACCCTTGGGTATAATGCCTACGTGGGATCTGTAGCAACTGGGATATGGAAAGTATATGCAGGTAATGTTAGTACTGAAAGCGAGATTAATCAGATCTATAATCAGATTAACGGCGTATTTGGTATGACCTTTGAAAGCGTTACTGACAACGGTCTTAGAACCATTGTGTATTATGATGGCGACTATCCTATGGTATTTGAAAATTCATACAGTAATATTCAGTTTTTTACAAACGACACTAGATCTGGGGTACCAGTACTTGATTTAGGAAAACGAAGTTATAGAGGCAGGATTGAAATTGGACGTTACTATAATGGTGGCTTAACGGCAATTAATGTGGTTGATATGGAGGATTATCTATACGGGGTCTTACCTAGTGAAATGCCTACAGGATGGCCGATTGAGGCACTTAAGGCACAAGCGGTAGCGGCTAGGAATTATGCCGTGTATTATACATCGGTTAATCCCAAGTATAGGGACAAACCATATCAGATAGATGATACTGTTAATTCCCAGGTATATAAAGGTTATGCAATTGAGGAATTAGCTGCCAATCAAGCCATAGATAGTACGGCAGGTGTGCTAATTTACTATAATGACGCAGTGATACCATCTTATTTCTTTTCGACCAGTGGTGGGCATACTGAAAGTAGTGAAAATGTGTGGACAGGCACGGTTGCTTATTTAAAAGGGGTGCCAGATCTATATGAGACAGATCCATATAAAGAGCCTTGGACGACAAGTTTTACATCCAGTAGTTTTAATGCGGTACTCAATAGTAAAGGTGTATACATTGGAGATATAGAATCTGTTAATGTAACAGCTTATACTGATTCCGAAAGGGCCCAGGCTATTACTATTAAAGGCAGCTTAGCTAGCTATACTATCGAAAAAGAAACGATGCGCTACTGGTTCGGTTTATATAGCCGCAAATTCGAGATTGTTCAACCGGGATCCTCTCCAAACACCTCTATGCAGGTAATGGGTGCAGATGGCACACTTGCAACTGTGGATATAAAGAATGCATATGTCATTAACGGCAGTGGAGAAGTACTACAAGCCAATATAGGCGATGACCAAACACTTATCATGTCAGCAAACAATATCCATTCAGTACCACTGATCTATGGGGAGAATGGGAAATTCATATTTGTTGGACAGGGATATGGGCATGGTATAGGTATGAGCCAATCCGGTGCTAAGGGAATGGCAGCAGCAGGATTTACCTACGATGAGATTTTAGAATATTATTATACCGGGGTAGAAGTAAGATAAAACAACAGCATAGATTAGCGCTATAAAATCAGCAATAAAAAAGGCAATCATCAATGAAAGATTCATTTGGTGATTGCCTTTTTAGGTAATTGCCTCATTTTATACTAACTTTCATACGATATTGTTTTGGCGTCGTGTTCGTATGTTTTCTAAATATCGTTGTAAAGTAGTTCTGGTTATTAAATCCGGTAGCTGTTGCAATGTCAACGATGGAGTAATCCGTTGTTTCTAATAGATACTGGCTCTCCTTAACACGGATCTGATTCAGATAGTCAGCAAAAGCAATGCCCATTTCACGCTTGAATAATGAAGAAAAGTAATTAGGTGATAAGTCTACATAATCAGCCACGTCGTTTAAGCGTATGACTTCAGATAGGTGAGCATGAATGTATTTAGATACTTTTTTAACGACACTCACATGATTGACTTCTGATATCTGTAGTACATGATCGGTAAAATCGATTACCATTGCTTCAATCAATACCATCAATTCTGAGTACCTGAAAGTATCTTCAATTCGACTGATGTATTGATCTGCCAGATGTAATGCAATATTAGGATCAACGCCCCCTTTTATTGAGGCTCTTGAGAGCAGGGTGCTGAACATGATACCGTTATTTTTAATGGGCCTTAGTTGTTCGGTTCCGAGATTGACAAAATAGTGTGTTTTAATTTGATCTTTGAATAATATCTTAACATTATCAATGTCACCTGAAATAACTTTGCTTATAAAAAGTCTTTCGAGTACATAGTCATAGTTCTGCATGTCCAAAAAAGGTTCAACTGGTTCATAAGTAACGGTCGTGTTTTCAATAACGGGATTAAACATTTCTGATGTTACACACACATTAGATGCCAGTATATTGTGCAGTAGTTGGCATAGATAGTAATTTCTTGCATGGTTAATCAATGACATACGCTCATATGCATTTTTTATATTGGAACGTTTTGTGAGCGGTAGATTTGTACTTATTAGAATTTCATTGAGTAATTGTTCGGTCACAGGCTCAAGCATGATCGGTCCCATTAGTACTGAACCAAAGTATTGGTGCTCATTAGCTATAATCGCAACGATATACGAGATGCCGTATTGAGTGGTAAATGGGTTTACACCATTAATGGATTTCGCTTGTGATTTATAGACATATTGATCGAATCCTTCTAATGCATTTGGAAATATATCTATGATGGATGCACTATTACCATAGTTGTATAGTTCTTGGGCATCTTGATTAATGACTTTGATTCCTAGGCCTGTAGAATAGTATAAGCCTTTTGCTAGCTCTTCAAAATAAGCCATTTTAAGTTTATTATCTTGTATTAAGTTTGTAATATTATACATTGCATCATCTCCTCGTATTAGTCGCCCATAACTATAGCCATGCGTATGCATTTTATGCAATAATTGTAATCTATAGTATAAACTATTTTAACATATTCTAAGTAAATGTAC
>JAQICP010000262.1 GCA_027858555.1 Vallitaleaceae bacterium | reverse complement strand
AATCATAATGGGTACAAGTGTAGCGTCTGGAAAATAATATGCAATATAGGCCATCTGCATATTCAGAGAATGCTCCGTTTCAAAAATATGCTTGTTATGAGTACTGGCAATATTCCTATCAACCAACTCAGTTATTATGTCAGTGGCTGGTTCGACATCACCCATATATGTTTCAAAAGTACCGTTATAGGTAATTACGCCATCATTCGTGCCAAAGTGATTGGGTCCAATAAGTACAATCACATCAACGAATTTGCCTGTTTCATTATCAGCCTGTATATTATTATGGTTGACATCCTGTCTATTATCTTGGCTACTAGCTTGGTTGGCTATCGCACCTACTCCTAGAGCCACATAGAAATCAGCCATTATCTGATAAGCTGCGTCATGATGGGGCACGATACCACCATAAGCATTACCCCCAGCTATAACTGTACTTTCATTAATGCCTCTATTCACATATTCCTCAGTCATAAACGCTCTTGTATCAATTCTCCCTTGATTGACAAGATTATTATGAGCCAGGTTACTCCCAGTGTCATCATCAAGGTTATTAACTTGGCCACTAACTTGCCCACTAACTAAACCAGTATCTAGAGTAGCATCTAGAGTAGCATCTAGCCCGGCACATCCAATGATTAAGAAGGGTACTAGTATTAATACTAGTACCCTCTCTTTAATTATTTTAAGGATTAATAACCACTTCTTCCTGATCAATATAATTACCTCCAATACCAAAGAGATTATATACTACTAGATAATCTGCTGTGTAGGTACCTTGTGAAGTTGCTATCGCTCTATATTCTGCGACAATAGTTCGACTTGTCCCAGCTCTATAGGCAGTCATAACTACTTCTTTATTATGTGATTCATAATAGACACTTGTATCATAATTATAGTCATAATCATAATAGACCATACCTGAAGGTAGAACGTCTTCTATCTGAATACCCCCTATATCTTCAGGAATTGTTACCGTTATTACGACATCTACGATATCACCTTGATTGATATTACTATCTGTTACCAGTTCCCCATCTACAAGGTAAACCCTATCAATCTCAATACCCTCTATGACGGTCATGTCTTCAGGTGTTCCTATAAAAGTTGTATTAACCCCTACGCCACCCTCAATATTATCAAAACTAACCTGACCTACTTCTTCCTTAGTCAAACCAACAGAATACACATCAAAGTCACTAAGTGCCACATCTGTTGTCTTTTCACCTACTTTAATGGTGAAGCTCGCATCTGTCACTTCTGGCTTACTTGCCATGGTATAGATGAGTCTTTCTATCACTGTAGAATCCTGTGTGTCATTAGTTCTGCTCATTGTTTCATATAATTTATCCGCATCTGATAGTAACTCGAGTTTTGTCGCCGCTAGCATGAGATACGCTGTCATTTTGCGGTCGCCATTACTGAGGATGATGTCGCTACTTGAAGTCGTTGTATACTGATCTATCAATTCACCATAGTAAGTCTTCGCCCTTTCTAAATCACCAAGTTCAATTAGAGAAAGCAGACCATAGAGTTTAGAATAAGTGAGATCTGTATTTCTTGCTTCTTCGACTTCAATAGCTTCGTATAACTGCAATAGCACTGGTTTGTTTAAACTTGCTAGAGCCCATATGGTCGCATATCGCTCGTCTTCAGATATCCAATCATAACCCATATAGGTACGCAATGATTCTGCTAAGACATCCTTGGTGTAATCATCAATGATTGCACCTATATCCAAGGTAAGAATCTCTGCCGTCAGCTTAGGATCTTCCCCAGAGTATGTTGTTTCTGAGAATAGTCCCGTTGGCATATACCGATTGATATCATCAATCATATCAACTTCCAGATCACTCTTATAGATGTCGTTAATATATAATCCTGCGATAATTGCTGCAATTTTGATATCTATTCTAGTACTTTCTTGCATTGAATAGAATCCGTATAGATTGCTAAGGTGCTCTCTTGCAGCTTGATTAACCATATACAAACTAACCATGTGTCCCGTATCTGGCACTTCGTAATTATCATCTAAGACATCACTCGTCATCACTTTCAATTCTTGGTAAGTATCTACCACTTCAAAAGGTAACTTTAATGCATCACTCTCACTGCCACTAACACCGGCTATGGTCACTTCATACTTGCCTGTTTCCAGTTGTCCCAAAGGTACTGCCACATAATCAATACCATCACCTTCCATATTAATTACGATCTCATCTTTGCTAGAATCCATTGGGGTAACCGTTATTGTATACTCGGTGGTACCGACAACCGACTTACCCGCACTATTGACGGTTAATTTGATATCATCACCGACTATGTATTTATCAGCCATGGTCACATTAACATAATAGGGTTGTGTCACAATAATATTATGGGTGCTTTCACCAGCTTCAAGGTCCGCACTTATCCCAATGGCGGTTAATCGCCATGTGGTCAGATTATCAGGGAGTTCAAAGACTAAGTTAGCTTTACCTGATGCATTGGTAGTCCCCGTTATGAAATCTGCTGTAATCTCAAAATCTTCTCTAATGTAACCTTCTGCATAACCATCGCCACCCTCGGCACCGCCACCATAATTAGACTGTGTAAAGCCACTGGCTATGCCGCTTTGAATGATACCCGCATCATATACTGAACTGTATAATTCAGCTAAAACCACATCCCAATTACTATAGATGTCAAAATAAGCTTCATCAATCACGCTTAAACTAAAGTCAGCAATAACTGGATTACCTTGTGTATCTGTAATTGTAATGGCTGTAGTCACTGAATCACCCGCGCCATACTCAGAGCGATCAGTATCAATGACAACATCTAATTGTTCCTCTTCATAATTGTAAAATATGCTTCTTTGCATTATTTCAATCATTTGATGGCCATCGTAGAAAATACCTTTAATGACCACATTAGGAATAGATGATGCATCAAACTGATAGGTTGATGTTAAATCTTCACTATATATGGATTTTTTGAATCCATCTTGACAGATCAGATACATGGCATAGTTGTTTTCTCTGTCTTGTATAGGGTAACCGGAATAATCTAGCCATATACTAACATCCTCACCTTGGGCATATTCCCAATTATCAGTATTCAGATATAAATTATAATATTCATCTATGATACCTTCATATGTAGCTGTATGCCAAGTTGTCTGATAGTAATCAATCGTTTCTGTAATGGCTCTACCTTTTGTGTCATTGGTATTCAAGTTGACTCGGTAAGAGCGACCTTCAATAACACCACTATATGTCACACTAAAAGAACCATCCTCAGCGGTAGTAATTTCCTGTGTACTAACCGTATTCACGACAAGGTTATAATCATAATTATCATAAGAAACATGATTAATAGCATCATATTCTTGACCTACAAATACTTTCTCAGTATATTCTTCAGTTATAACTGCTAGTATATCAGTTCCACTCTGCGCTGTACCTCTAAAACTATCATACGCATAGAGATTACCTTCAAATCCCGTAATGTCAATATTATGCACGCTACCACTAGTAGTTAATGTATCACCCTCCACCGTACTTTTGGCCTCAACCATTGTATCTCTTGGAAAAATTACAAACTGCTTATTAGTATAATTATAATAGTCCTGAAACGACATATTTGTACCACTGATTCCGAAATATGTTGGGTACCAATTGGTGCCATCCAGGTATGGTACTATGGTTGCAGATGCATAACCATCGGCATCGGTTTCGAGTACCATGCTCTCAAGGTTATCATCTAAATAATCATAATAGCCATATGAATCTATTTCAATATTAGAACCACTTGCAGGCGTTCCATCGTAAAAACTGGTTTGAACCGTCACTTCAATGCTATCGGACATCATTAGTACATCTTTACTGGTATCAATATCTAATCGGTAGGTTGGCAAAGCAAACTCATTCACCATGATATACTCAGATGTTATGATGACATCGCCGTCCCATATCTCAATATACAGACTGCCAAAAAAGAAATTGTCAATATGGAACTCAGTTTCATAGGTACCTATGTCAGAAAGGGGTAGTACCAATTCTTCGAGTTCTGCTTGATAACTACTTACTTTAACTGTAACCTGATCTGGCGTATTACCATCTCTTCTTTGTAAGAATCCAAATATATGGATATCATCTGTCGGTAGATAGACCTCTCTATCTGTATCAATATAAGACCAGTAGTCTTTATTTTGGCCGTATCCATATTCATAATAGCCATCATTATACCAATTGTACAACAAGGTCATATCTACTACTAATTTATTGTTCTGATCATCCGTCAGTATCACAAAGTCGATATCATCTTCAGTCAGTGGTGCAATATTTGTTTGACATACCCCATCTGGATCTGTGACGCCATATAAATCGCCATTGACATATACATATAGGTTGCCCGCAGGACTATCGGATATACTGTTCATCGCCCATATAAAAAGCTCGTCTGAATCTTGGGCAATGTAGGCTTGATAAGGACTTACCTGTACAAATTGATAAAAATTGGCGCCTTCAAGATCAAATCTTACCAGATAATAGCCTCTCTCAAGGATTTCATCCAAATCTACCCAGCCCTCATACATGTAAGATTCATTATTAGTTTTAATCACAGTATCAAAGTTCGATTGGGTATCATAATCGACCATACCAATAATATCATCCTTGTTCCTTAAGTTCTTAAGGGAACCAATACCATCTATGAATGCCTGGTCATTTGCTAGTCTGTACATTGTGATACTAACACTTTCACCTGAAACCAAATCATCATTAATCGTAAAATCAATTTTTTGCTCTTCGCCTTCTATCAGTAATTGATTGCTACCAACGAAAGTAATCGGCGTCTCATTTTCCCAAAAGTATTCTGTGAAAAAAGCAAATACCACAGGTACTTCTATATAATCATCTTCATAACCATAACCTTCAGCAATAGTAACCCTATACTGTGTATTAGGCGACAAATCATTGTCTGGCACAAAAGTCACTATATTTTTATAATACTCAAAACTGCCCGAGATATTAGGTGAAATAGCAAAATACGATGCCATATTCTCTGGTGCTTCGTGATTAAAAACCATCTCGATACCAGTATTTAGTGGGGCTGAATAGGCATCATTCGTTGGAAGAGACCTTGTCATGCCAAATACAGCCTCCGTTTGAAATGCCCAACCAAAATCTTCACTTTCTCTTACAAGTGATATCTTTACAATGCTATCAGAATCCATATTACTACTAAGCTTTATTCTGTAGGTGCCGTCACCCTCATCAACCATATCAAATGGGATGATTGGGTCTATCCTAAGATGTCTTTTCAACACTTCAGTTGTCAGCTCCTCAGATTGCTCTGTTTCCAGTATAAAATCTGTATCAGACACTATGCCGTATTCACTGGTATTTTCAGCTATAATTGATATCTCTTCGATATCTTCTATAACTTGGTCAAATTGAACCACTTCAATATCATCAGTAGTTTCCTGATTTGCATCTACGTCATCCTCTTTATCTTTGTTGGTAAAAATCAGCAGAAATACAGTCACCAGAATGGCAATAAGAACACCTACTGATGTCATAATAATAATTAAACGTTTTTTTGATTTTCCTTTACTTTCCATAAATTCTTCCCTCCAGAAATAAAAAATTATCATATATATTATATCATATAT
>JAQICP010000234.1 GCA_027858555.1 Vallitaleaceae bacterium | reverse complement strand
CTTTGGGATCATGAAACAAGAAATGTACTACGGAGAAATCTATTATGGTTATGAAGAGTTGAAATCAGCTATAGAAAGATATATTATGTATTATAATAAACAAAGAATTAAGCAGTCATAAGGATGGATGAGTCCAGTAGAATTCAGGCTTAGTCTTAACGCTGCATAAAGTAATAGCGTAGTAACCAAATGTCACTACGCTATAAAGTCTAACTTTAAGGGGTCACCTCAGTATGTCAATTCTGTTTAGGGGTATGGTAATATGTCTTCTGTACTTTGGTGCAAGCACTATGTGGTATTTACAATTCCATTTGCTGTGTGCTAAGCTTTTTAGAACCACAGGCATAGCCCGTGGTATTAATTAATACAACAATAAATAACTGTCATTCCAATGACGTAGCCAATAAGAACATAAACCCATTTGCCGTCAAATTTATATGTGCGTATGGATGCCAAATTTAAAATCGGCATTATCATCAAGACAACGTATAGAATAATCGAAAATAAAGTATGCGTAAACAATCCCTCAAACAGGAATAAAAAAGCAAGAATAATGACATTATTATCTATTGCCAGTCCTCTATATGTTTTTTTGTCAATCATGCCGTAGATGTTAAAGTAGCTTAATCTGATCGTACTTACCGCAATAAGAATAAATGCACCTGGTAGAAACAATGGATTAAACTCGCCATAGCTGAGAAGAAAAACAGCCGGGAATACACCAAAACTGACAATATCAATAAGAGAATCAAGGTTAGCACCAAAGGCGCCTTGAATCTCTGTACGGCCTTTAATATTACGAGCAATGATTCCATCACCCCAATCGAATAATGTTGCCCATAAAACTCCGATTAATGCGAAATGAAAATTACCTAAAACCGCAAAATAAATACCAAGTAACGCACAGCCAAGACCTGCTAGAGAACAAATATTGGGTAAATCATTGAAAAAACTAAACATGGAAGGCTCCAACGAGCGTTTTGAATTCTGATCTATCATTTCTTTATACCCCTTTTACTATTTATGGTTATCTATAAGCTCTTTTTATCACTAAATAATTTATGAAATGCGCTAACAAGTATTTCATTTTCTTTTTTTCTTTTTATCGCAATTCTAATATATTGTCCACTGATTCCGTTTTTCATGGACAAATCCTTAATTAAAATATTAAAGTCAACTAGCAATGATTCCGTTAACTGGGTTGCTGAATATTTGCCGAGAATCTCACACATGACATAATTGGCTTGAGTTGGAATTACTCTTAAAGATTCAATCTCCCCCAATTGCTCTAAAAATTCTTCTCTAGCTTCCTTAATAAACTCTAACGAATACTTATATTCATCACTATATTTTTCACATATTTGCATATAAAATTCTGCTATAGAATTAATATTCCAAATAGAAACATCATTTTTAATAAATTTAATCAGCTCAGTATCTGCACTACTTATTATGCCCAGACGCAGTCCTGGAATTCCATATGATTTCGAGATACTTTTAACAACAACCAGTTCCTTATAATCTTGCAGAATCTTCTCAGATAACAATGTTGTCGAAAATTCTGAATTCGCAAAATCCACAAATGATTCATCAACTATCAATCTTATCCCTTTTTTCATCGTCCATTTTGCTAATATCAACACATCAACTAGTTCGATAAAGTTACCAGATGGATTATCTGGATTGATTAGCAATAACGTGGAAATATCCAAGTCTTCATAGTACGCCATCAAATCATCAATAGTGTATGAAAAATCTTGATTTTTTGGGTAATATGGTACAATACAATCTTGATCCATCCTATTTGGATATTCTTCAAATGTCGGACGAATAACGCCTATTTTACCTTTGAGCGTTTTCATTAAAGAATTAATTAACTCTGCCGCACCATTACCCACGCAAAGGTGTTCATTTTTAAGTCCAAAGCATTTGGCTGCAAGCAGGCTATTCACGCCTAAACCGGAAGGATAATGACAAATAAGACTCTCAACATTAAACTTAATTTCATCGATCATTTTCGTTGGCGGATAAAACGGATTAACAAGATAACAAAAGTCGATTAGATTCGAATATCTCCAGTATCCACCATATCTATTCTGAATTTTTTCAAGTCTATCTTTGGGTGATGCAGAAAACAATGATTCTGCAATGTCCAGATCCTGTGCATCATCTATTTCATACCATACTACATTTTCTAGCATAACTGCTTTAATCTCAGGCTTATCGAGCAGCCCAATTACTTTTAAAACTTGCTCATAGTATGCATTGGTGCCCTGCGATTTAATGTAAGCTTGCAAAAATGGTACATAATGGGTATTTGAAAAATGTTTACTAAATTTGTAGATATTTACCGTCTTATAGTATTCATTAACATCATTATAATCATATTGCATTTTTCCAATAAAGCTGATGATATTCTTACCCTCATCTAAAGTAATAACCGTACCGTCCATCCAACTTTCGTATTTAGCAACCAAAGCAAGGTTTGGGTATGGATTATTGATGATATTATGCAATGCGGTGTCAGCAAATATTAAGTCTGATTCCAGTAATAGCGTATCTTCTTTAAGTAAATAGTCTTTTGCTAAATACAGTGAATATATATTGTTTGTTTTATAATAAATCTCATTTGTGACAAACGTTATACGTGTTTGCACCTCTAATTTTGATATAAATGAAATCAGTTTTTCTGCCTTATACCCGACAACAATAATAATTCCAGACAAATTTAATTTATCAAGTTGAGAAAGCATTCTCTCAATCAGAGTAATACCATCGACTTTGACCATGCATTTTGCAGAATCTTTCGTTAAGTCTTTAAGTCTTTTCCCCATTCCAGCTGCTAATATAATTGCTTGCATTACTTTCACCCTTTTTCATCTTTCGTTTTTTAGTAGCTCTAGAGAGTCTGGCATCATGAACATCAACAACTTCATCATTCATCAACCCAATTAACTTCTCTACATTCTCTGATAGTATATTCCTTATTTCATAATTATTACCTAAATTCCACGTGTATTAATTATTAGCGTCAAAGATCACTATTTTACGAGGAATTAAGACCGTTACTCACACATTGTAACATTATTTACCACCACCTTTCAATAATTTCCGACAAAGATACTTATTAAACTCTGCAAGTTATCCACAAGGCAGCACTCAATTTTCTAGATGATATTCTTATTATACCAGACATTCTTCATATACTTCCATGTACGGATAATTTTCTGACAACTTCATAATTGCAGATCTTACGGTTTTGATTATTTTGGCTGTAAGAAATACATACTTCAAACGAAAGGTCTTTATTAGCCCAAAATGACTTTAGCAGAAGATGACCCACTGCCATGTCATATTTTGCTTCTTTGATATAATTTTCAACATTACCACACTTTTCATAGGATATGACTACCTTTTCAGAAAGCAAGTCTGTGTTTGTTACAAAGAAAAAGTATTCGTACTGCGAACCTTCTAAAAGTGATAAGTGTGCTCTTTCGTTTTCTGGTTTCAGTATGCGGGACACGACAAATCTTCTGTCTTTTTCCCATTCATCTAATTTTGTAAATAGCTCTGTAGGTTCTCTACCTTGGTATCCTAATGCGAACTACTGTCCCTTTACCCACAGTTGATTCAATCTTAAGACCATAGCTTTCGCCATAGTAGAGCTGTATGCGTTTATCCACATTCTTCAGACCAACGCCACCTAACTTCACTTTTGAGGAGGGTGCCTCTGACTCAAGTCGCTTGGTATCAAATCCATCACCATCGTCTGTCACTGAAAGGATAATAACTTGATCTACTGCTTTTGCTGATACGACTAGGTTACCAGGTCTGTCCAATTCCCTTATGCCATGGTAGATGGCCTTT
>JAQICP010000144.1 GCA_027858555.1 Vallitaleaceae bacterium | reverse complement strand
GTGGTTGATTCTCCCGATTATGATAAGTAATTTCTCTCACTTGAAAAACACTTGAATCTAAGATTTTTAAGTAGTCTCTAACAGCCTCATACTCATCTTGACTGCCTTCATGTCCAATATAAACAGTAATACTCATAATACCTTTACGATCCATCATTTTTAGGGTTTGATCTATAGCCTTTATGGTTGTCTCTTTTTTAGTAATCACTTTTTTATCTGATTTTGGCAAATAACCTAGATTCATCATAGCCACATTAATTGGTTTTTCAATATAATTCGTAATATTAGCATGATCATCCAGATATAGGGTAACATTTTCTAGGTTTTCAGATTCAATCACACGTTTTGCTTGATTGATGGCTAGCGCCTGTATATCAATGCCTATAACATGGCCCGATTTACCAACTGCCTTTGCCAAAAACAGGGTGTCATGACCATTACCAACTGTAAGATCGATGGCTCGATCACCCTGCTTGATATAAGGTCCAATTAGCTCATGAACATCATCGGTAATTCTACTGCTAAACATATCTCTAACCCCTTCAAATAGTTGATTTCAGATTGACTTAGTGGTCTATAGGCACCTCTTTTAAGACTACCTAAGGTAATCTCACCAATTTTTGTTCTTTTAAGGCTTATAACTTGGGAACCTACCGCTTCGAACATCTTTCTTATTTGACGATTCTTACCTTCATGTATAACTAATTTATAAGATTCATATTCATCAGTTGCTCTTTGAAGTTTTATAAAACACGGTGCCGTCTTATAATCCTCAATCTGTATACCACTTCTGAGTTGATCCACTTTTTCAGGCGCAACAGGTGGCGCTACGTCAGCAATATATGTTTTTCCTATTTCATGCTTAGGGTGTGTGAGTTTATAGGTTAAATCACCGTCATTGGTTAATATTAGCAAACCACTGGTAGCTTGATCCAACCTGCCAATTGTAAATAGGCGTTCTTCCACATCTACAAGGTCGAGTACGATTTTGCGATTTTTCTCATCTTTAGATGTGGTGATATAGCCTTTGGGTTTATTAACGATGAAGTACAAAAACCGCTCTTTTCTACCAACACGTTTTTTATTGTAAAACACCTGGTCTTTGCATGGATTAATCTTAACACCCATTTCTTTGACCACACTACCGTTCACCTTGATCTTACCGGCTTTAATTAATTCCTCTGATGCTCTTCTTGAAGCAACACCTGCATCTGCTAAATACTTCTGTAATCTAATTTCCATACGATTCCTCTTTCATAGTAAAAGACAGCCAATTGCTGTCTTAAGTTGTGCTTAAGCTCAGCAAATAAAATGTCATCCTCACACATTAATTGCTCCCTTAAGCTCATATCTTTTTAGTATTATTGTTACTAGTATAACATATCCAATCATATCTTATCACTACTTTATTAAGTCTTGCCTTCTTCTGAATGACCAATAATAGTTTCTTCTTCCCTATCATCATCCACCAGTTCGTCTACCTGCTCGTCCACCAGTTCGTCTACCTGCTCGTCCACCTGCTCGTCCATAGGATCGTCCATAGGATCGTCCAAGCGAATCTGAGTTTCATCAAAAACCGACTGCTTAATACGCACCAAATCAGCATCCTCAATATAAGGCAATTCATCCACTGACTTAAGTCCAAATGCTCTGAGGAAATTATTACTTGTACCAAATAGTATGGGTCTTCCAGGCGCCTGCATTCTACCGACTTCGTCTACCAATTTTAATTCTACCAGCTTGTTAACTGTATGGTTAGAATTAACACCCCTAATTGCTTCAATATGAGGCTTGGTAATAGGTTGTTTATAAGCAATAATAGAGAGTGTTTCTATTAATACATCTGTGAGTTGTACTTCTCTTACCTTCACTGCAATCCTTTTAATCAAATCATAGTACTCTGTTTTTGAACACAATTGAAACGAACCATCTAATTCAATAAGTTGTATACCCCTATTCTCTTTAAGATATAATTCTTTCATATTGTTAAGAACACTTTTAGTTGTTTTAAGGTCCAGTTGTAATGCTTCAGCTAATTTTTTCAGTGGTACCGCGTCTCCAACTGAGAATAACACTGCTTCAATCGCCGCTTCTATTTTATCAATCTCCATGATGGTGTTCCCTTCCAATAAATTTGATTACAATCTCTCCAAAAAGCGCTTCTTGAATTATTTTGATAACACCCATTTTCATCATTTCAAGAATGGCTAAAAATGTGATGATGACCTCGTCTTTACTCTTTTGCATATCTAGCAAATCATAAAAACTAAAAGTTTCATAGTCATTACACATCTCAAATATCAGTTGCACCTTATCATCAACAGTGAATGTCTCTTTCTTAATCTCACCAAACTTACTTCTGATAGGATCAATTTTATCTTCTTTTTTCTTAAGTACTTCTTCAAATATCTTATACAACTGGGTAAAATCTATTCCTGCTAGCAGGGCATCTGTATCTATCTCAGGTTCAGCGTTCAATATTTCTTCTGGTATTGATTGCTCTTTAAATACCATTCTTGAAGCTTCCTTTTTCTGTTCTTTTAAGGACTCGGCAATTAACTTAAATTTTTTGTATTCTATTAGCTTTTCAACTAATTCTCTTCTTGGGTCTACTTCTTCTTCATCGTCATCTACAGCTGGAAGTAACATTTTCGACTTAATATTAATCAATGTAGCGGCCATCTCTATAAATTCACTCATGACATCCATCCGGTTCTTATCAAGTAACCTGATATATTCTAAATACTGGTTTGTAATTTCTGCTATTGGAATATCATATATATCTACCTTATGCTTATCAATAAGATGTAGAAGCAGATCAAGTGGTCCTTCAAATTTTTCTAGCTTTAGTTGTATGCTCATGTATTACTCCATTACAATTTTAGTGGTATTACCGTATTAAATAAACCGTTCACCAACATGATACCATAAGTCGAAGCTATAAATATGATGAACACAATGTGTATAGTTCGTTCATATTTTATAAGACCATAATAAACTTCTGGCGAAAAATATTGTATGACTTTTGACATATCGAAAGGCGTCACTGGCAACAAGTTAATAATCGTAACCCCAAAACTAAAGTAGATCAGCTTAAATACAAACAATTTTACATAGGCGTCTGCGGTTATATTATATATAGGCACAAGAATAATGATTAATACAATATTAGATAATAGTCCTTCTATAGCCACATATAACATGCCTTTTTCTTTGTCTCTAAATCTTGAGCTTTTATAGATGCATGATTTTTGCCATCCAATGCCCATGAACACAAACATGCACAGTCCAATAGGATCAACATACTGCCTTAACTTAGTATTAGGTAATGCGTTTTGTCTATATATAGGGTGCGTCACCAAATATGCTGTCAAAGATTTTGGTATTTCATGTATGATCATGACGATAACCGCTGCTACTATGTTTATGCCTAATATTAATAAAATGCCCATCTGTGTCACCTCGTAATCAGTCTAACCTATTGTACTAATAAACCTATTAAAAATCAAGACGTTATCTGCATACTTTAATTATATGCAGAGCAGTAATATATTAGTCAGTCCTTATATCGCCATAAACGTCACTGGTCTAGCTTAAATAATTACACATAGGAATCTAGTTAATAATATATTTTATGAAAGCATCTAATTTAATTGGGTTCTCTGTTATCGTATAGGCGTTCTTAAATCTTTCTAATACTGATTCTTTAACTTCTGGCTTATTACAGTAAATGGTAGCTATTGCCTCACCTATATCTACATGATCACCCAATTTTTTCCTTAAAACGAAACCGACACCCAGATCAATGATACTATCTTTTGTCTCTCTACCGCCACCAAGCATCATTGTAGCAAATCCAATTTCTTCTGCTTCTATCTTTGTTATATAGCCACTATACTGACTTGGGACAGGTTCGATAATTCTTGCACTTGGTAATAATGTAATATCATCCACACTATTAGCAGAGCCACCTTGACGTACAATCCAAGTTTTAAATTTTGCTAGGGCCTCCCCATTATCAATTTGCTCTTGAAGTAATGCTTTGCCATCTTCGATAGTATCAACTCTCTTAGCCGCTAAAAGCATCTGACTACCAAGTTCTAAACAAAGGTCTCTAAGGTCATCTGGTCCATTACCTTTTAAAGTATTAATGGCTTCAATGACTTCTAATGCATTACCAACCGCAAAGCCTAGTGGTTGATTCATATCGGATATAACTGCAGAGGTTTTCCTGCCTAGACCATTACCGATATCAACCATTGCTCTTGCTAGTGTCTTAGCATCTTCTTCAGTTTTCATAAAGGCACCTGAACCACATTTCACATCGAGTACGATACAGTCTGCACCAGAAGCAATCTTTTTACTCATAATGCTGCTTGCAATCAACGAAATATTATCCACGGTTGCCGTAACATCCCTAAGTGCGTATAGTTTTTTATCAGCAGGCGCTAAATTAGCAGTTTGTCCTGCAATAGCTATACTAATCTCATTCACATTTTTGATAAAATCAGCTTCAGAAAGATTGGTAGTGAAACCTTTAAACGAATCTAATTTATCAATGGTTCCTCCCGTATGTCCAAGACCCCTTCCGCTCATTTTTGCAACAGGTACGCCCAGTGACGCAATGAGTGGTGCCAGTACCAAGGATGTTTTATCACCTACACCACCTGTGGAATGCTTATCCACCTTCACGCCATGTATACTTGATAAATCTAACATATCACCACTTTTTGCCATAGCCAAGGTCAATTGATTCGTTTCTTCCTTATTCATACCTTGAAAATAGATTGCCATGAGTAACGCTGACATCTGATAATCTGGAACTGTACCTTTAGTAAACCCGTCTACAAAGAAATGAATCTCTTCGTCAGTTAATACCATGCCATGCTTTTTCTTCTCAATCACATCGTACATTCTCATTGTATCATCTCCATAACTTATATTTTATTCTCTTTCCCTATTATAACAAATAGTTCATTGTTTATAAACAAGGCATTTAGTGGCCTAAAAATCAACCTACTAAAATAGCTTACAATTACTTATATTTATCCTTTATAATTTAAATAAGATATGGTATAATTTCACTTAGATGTTAATAATAATTATCTTTTGGTAGCTATTATTATACAATCAATCAACTAATATGTGGAGGAAACTAAATGAAAAAATTTATTTGTACAGTGTGTGGTTATGTGCACGAAGGTGACGCACCACCAGAAGCTTGCCCAATGTGTGGCGCGCCAGCTGAAAAATTCAAGGAGCAATCAACAGGTTCACTTGCATGGGCAGATGAGCATGTAATCGGTGTAGCTAAAGGTGTTGACCCTGAAATCTTAGAAGGTCTTAAAATGAATTTTATGGGCGAATGCACAGAAGTCGGCATGTACCTGGCTATGTCAAGACAAGCAGATCGTGAAGGATACCCTGAAATAGCTGAAGCTTATAAAAGAATTGCTTTCGAAGAAGCTGAGCATGCAGCAAAATTCGCTGAATTATTAGGCGAAGTTGTTACAAATAGCACTAAAAAGAACTTGGAATTACGCGTTGACGCCGAGTTTGGTGCTTGCCAAGGGAAAAAAGATTTAGCAACTAAAGCAAAACAATTAAATTATGATGCTATTCATGACACCGTGCATGAAATGTGTAAAGATGAAGCACGTCATGGCTCAGCATTCAATGGTCTTTTAAAAAGATATTTTGGATAAATTATTATAAAGGTACATGTTATATATCCAAGTAAAAAGGTTGGTTCAAATTGAACCAACCTTTTTTGTTAACGGAGTCTAACAATGACATAATTACCATATTTATACTTGGATAAGTGTGTAATACGTATATAAAACCCTATATTACAAAGTATAACAATTATATGATTGCTAGGTTAACAGCAAACCCCCCAGTTCACTACTTAACCATATGAAACTCCTACTTACAACGTTATTAAGCTCGCGGATGAGCCTTGGCATATACTTCTTTTAACCTATGCGTATTCATTTTTGCATAGATTTGTGTAGTGGCGATGTCGGAATGTCCAAGCATCTCTTGAACCGACTTTAAGTCTGCGCCATTCTCTACCAAGTGACTAGCAAATGAATGTCTTAGCATATGAGGTGTAATCGCTTTATTAATACCTGCTTTATCAGCATATAATTTGACTATTTTCCAAAAGCCTTGTCTACTCATGCCATGTCCAAGACAACTTACGAAAAGTGTGTTGTCATTTGGATCTTTAATCATCCCACTCCTTGCATACTCAACATATTTACTCAGTGCATCTTTTGCTGGTGTACCAATCGGGATGATGCGTTCTTTTTTCTTATCACTACATCTAATATAACCCATGCGTATATTTAAATCATCTTTAGAAAGGTTGATTAGTTCTGATACTCTGATACCAGTGGCATAAAGTAGTTCAAGCATAGCTTTATCTCTAAGACCTTTTTTATCTACCGCTTTGGGTTGTTCTAGCAATAGCTCAATCTCTTCCATAGTGAGGATTTCCGGTGCTTTTTTATTTTGTTTTGGTGATGTGATTACTTCGCTAGGATCTTCTTTTATGAGTGATTTCTTATATAAATAATTAAAAAAAGAATGGATGGATGCTACATATCTAGAAATAGTTGATGGCGCTTTAC
>JAQICP010000222.1 GCA_027858555.1 Vallitaleaceae bacterium | reverse complement strand
TGAAGGTAAAATTGCAGTCACTATGGATAGTTCGAAAGCAGTACATGCTAATTTTGAACTTATAAAAGTAGAAGCTTCAGCATCTATTCCAGATGATGCCGATCTTCCAGCGGCTAGTCCTGTCGAAAGTATATTTAACGATACGCCAATTGCTGCAGCAGTACCAATGCCACAAACAGCTGGTATCCCAATGGAATTAGTATTCCTTGGTGGTTCATCATTACTTGGACTAGGTCTTAAACTTAAAAAAAGAAGATAGGTATAAGGTGATAGATACACATAGGTGTAGATAGTCAATTAACCTATTAAGTAGCGGTTCTTCGGAACTGCTACTTTTTTGTTCGTTCTAGCTATTGTAATTGCCATGTAAGTATGATATTATCTTTCTAAGACATACAAATGTGTTTCATGGGAGTACACTCACCATGAAGGAAGGTTGAATTGTGCCAGATACAGCTAAACATTTTATTATAACCAAAGAAGCCTTACCTGAAGTTTTTCTCAAGGTAGTACAGGCTAAGAAATTGATTGAAAAAGAAAAAGCAATGACGGTCCAAGATGCTGTTGATAGCGTGGGGATTAGTCGGAGTTCATTTTACAAATACAAAGATTGTATTTTTCCTTTTTATGAAAACAGCCGTGGTGCTGTTATTACCTTAGCTGTTAGAATTGATGATGAGCCAGGTCTTTTAGCTCGTGTACTTGATATTGTTGCTTCATTTCAAGCGAATATCCTTACCATTCATCAATCCATTCCAGTCAATGGTGTGGCAGACATTACGATTAGTATAGAGGTTTTACCAACTACTGGTGACATTCAAGAGATGGTTGAAATATTTTCCAATCATGACGGTATGCATCAAGTAAAAATATTAGCTAGGGAGTAATTATATGATAAATATTGCAATATTAGGATACGGAACAGTAGGTTCGGGTGTGGTTGAGGTCTTAAGCACCAATAAAGATAGTATTAATAAAAAAGCAGGACAGGAGATTAATCTGAAGTATGTGTTGGACCTCAGAGATTTTCCAGGAACACCAATAGAAGACATTATTACACATGACTATAATGAGATCTTAAATGATGAATCGGTCCATATAGTAGCTGAAGTAATGGGCGGTATTGAACCGGCATATTCTTTTACAAAGGCAGCTTTGTTAAAGGGAAAAAGTGTTGTTACTTCTAATAAGGAACTAGTGGCAAAGTATGGTCCGGAACTACTAGCCATTGCGAAAGAAAAATCGGTAAATTATCTTTTTGAAGCTAGCGTAGGTGGTGGTATTCCAATTATAAGACCACTTAACCAATCTCTGACAGCAGATGAGATATATGAGATAACAGGTATCTTAAACGGCACGACTAATTTTGTACTCACCAAGATGGACAAGGAAGGCCGTGATTTTGATGAGGTTTTAAAAGAGGCGCAAGCACTTGGTTATGCTGAAAAGAATCCTGAAGCTGATATAGAAGGTCGTGACGCCTGTAGAAAGATAGCCATATTATCATCACTTGCTTTTGATATGCATGTTGATTTTGAGGATATCTACACGGAAGGTATTACGAAGATTACTAAGAAAGATATGGCTTATGCAAAAGCAGCTAATAAAGACATCAAACTATTAGCAACCAGTAAAAAAATTGGTAATAAAGTATATGCTAGAGTGGCGCCAGTCATGTTAGATGATGAGCATCCTCTTTCACATGTTAACGGCGTTTTCAATGCCATATTTGTAAAAGGCAATGTGATTGGTGAAATTATGTTTTACGGGCATGGTGCAGGCAAATTACCGACAGCCAGTGCAATTGTGGCAGATGTTGTTGATGCGGTTAAGCACTTGAGTAAAAACCTGATGACATTTTGGAGCACAAAAAAGATGGAGTTGATGTCTATTGACGATGTGCCAGTGTCTATGTTTATATTGGCAAAAACCGATTTTTATTCTGCGGCGAAGGACAGTGCCAAGAAACTATTTGGACCTATCAAAGTGGTAGAAGTTATAGAATCAGAAGAAGAGTTTGCATTCATTACTGATGTTAAAACAGAAAAAGAAATCGCTAATTTAATTAAACTGTATAATGCAGAACCATCAATTCGAAAAATCATATCTAGTATTAGAGTAGAGGCGTAGAAGATAATAGACAGAAATTAGGTGATTGTATGAAATACGTTGTAATATTAGGCGATGGTATGGCTGACGAACCAATTGAATCATTAGGTTTTAAAACACCACTTGATGTGGCTCATAAACCAACTATTGATCGATTAGCAAGACTAGGTGAAGTTGGACTAGTTAATACCATCCCTGAAGGTATGAAACCAGGTAGTGATACAGCTAACCTTTCAGTTATAGGATATGATCCAAAGATATATTATACAGGCAGATCACCTCTTGAAGCTGTTAGTATGGGCATCGAAATGCTAGATGATGATATCTGTTACAGATGTAATATCATCGCGATATCTGAAGATGAGATTGCCTATGAAGATAAAACCGTGATTGATCACAGCGCAGATGAGATTTCAACAAAAGAAGCAGGCGTACTTTTAGAAGCTATTCAAGAAGCATTTGGTAATGCTTATAAGACGTTTTATCCGGGGGTTAGTTATAGACACGCCCTTATATGGAAAAAGGGTTCTGTGGATGTTAATTTGGTGCCTCCTCACGACATACTTGAGCGTCGGATAGGCGATTACATACCGACTGGAGACCATGCAGAAGAAATCTATGATATGATGAAGACAAGTTATGAGATTCTGAACCATCATCCAATTAATGAGGATAGAAGAAGAAGAGGGCTCAGACCTGCTAATTCTATCTGGATATGGGGTGAGGGTAAAAAACCAATCCTGACTAGTTTTGAAGAAAAGTTTGGCAAGAAAGGTGTTATGGTTTCTGCTGTTGACTTACTAAAAGGCATAGCCATTTCAGCTGGCATGCGAAGTGTAGATGTGGTCGGTGCAACTGGCAATATGCATACTAATTATGAAGGAAAAGTAGAAGCTGTACTTCAAGCCCTGGCAGATGATTGTGATTTTGCTTACATTCACCTAGAAGCACCTGATGAATGCGGCCATCGTGGTGAGACAGATAATAAAGTGATCTCTATAGAGCAGTTGGATGATAGGGTAGTGAAACTCATGGAGATTGGCCTTAAGTCCCTTGGTGAACCTTACCGAATCATGATATTACCAGATCACCCGACACCGATTAACTACAGAACACATACATCTACGCCAGTACCATATATCATATATGACAGCACAGATGACACCCGTGGGTCAGGGGTTGGTTACAGTGAGAAGTTGGCAGAATCAACAGGTGTATACAAAGGGGTCGGCCACGATCTGATGAAACAATTTCTACAAGTCGATTGATAAAGGACCCGAAATAATAGCGTTGTATCAGTAAAATAGAACAACACGAATAGAACAAGTAGAAAAACAGAACAAAGAGAACAAAGAAAACAAAGAGAACAAAGAGAACAAACAACACGAGCAGCAAAGACAATACAGAAGAACTCTATGAACTGGAAGAACTAGATGTATTAGATAAAGTTGAAAAAGTTAATGAATATATAATATATTAGGAGGACAGAATTTTGTTAATAGTTAAGAAATTTGGTGGTAGTTCTGTTGCGAATAAAGATAGGGTTATGAATGTAGCTAACAGAATTATCGAGGATTATAAAGCGGGTCATCAAGTAATTGTAGTACTTTCTGCTCAAGGGGGTACAACTGATATCTTACTTGAGAAGGCAAGAGAGATTACAGATAAACCTTCTAAAAGAGAAATGGATGTTTTGTTGACAACTGGGGAGCAGCAATCAGTGGCATTAATGGCAATGGCGATTGAAAGCCTTGGCTATCCAGCTGTATCGCTACATGCAGGACAAGTAGGTATGATTACGACATCTACTTATTCTAATGCCAGGTTAGAGAGCATCAGTAGAGATAGAATTGAAATGGAACTTGAAAGAAAGAACATTGTTATAGTGACAGGGTTTCAAGGTATCAATAAATATGATGATTACACTACCCTTGGTAGAGGTGGGTCAGATACAACAGCGGTTGCCCTGGCTGCATCCCTAGATGCTGATAGATGTGAAATCTACACCGATGTAGATGGTGTCTACACAGCAGACCCTAGAGTTGTTAAAGACGCGAGAAAGCTTGAAGATATCACATATGATGAGATGTTGGAGTTAGCATCACTTGGTGCTAAGGTCTTACACAATAGATCGGTAGAAATGGCAAAGAAATACGGCGTTGAGTTAGTCGTTAGATCAAGTTTAACTAGAGCGGAAGGCACTATAGTCAAGGAGGAATGTAAAGTGGAAAAAATGTTAGTAAGTGGCGTTGCTGCCGATAAAGATGTAGCAAGAATTGCTGTTGTTGGGATAAAAGATTTACCAGGTAATGCTTTTAAACTATTTTCGTTATTATCTAAAAAGAGTATTAATGTGGATATTATATTGCAGTCAGTCGGTAGAGATGGTACTAAGGATATATCCTTTACGGTGCATCGCGACAGTAAAGACGAAGCTTTAGAAATACTTAATCATCACTTAGAGCGCTTATCTGCCATTAGAGTTGAAAGTGATGACAATGTTGCAAAGATTTCATTAGTAGGTGCTGGCATGGCTTCGAATGCTGGTGTTGCAACAAAACTGTTTGAATCTTTATATGATGCTGGTATCAATATCAAAATGATTTCAACTTCAGAGATTAAGATTTCAGTGCTTGTTAATATGGATGATGCGGATGATGCTGTTAGAGCGGTTCATAACGGATTCAAATTATCAGGCAACTAATATAGAACAATAACTATATGTTGGTAGATATGTGAGTACGTATGTAGTAGCTAGGTTAATACTTACCGTAGTGCTTACAGCAGTGCTTTCTTAAGGACATATTGATGACATAATTATTTAGGGCCTCATATTTGAGGCCTTTTTTATATGCATAAAACATCTATTAAGCATCTGTAACCCAAGACTTACTTGCCATCTGTTTTTAAAAATGCTACTATACATAAAAGAAAGGTTGAAGGTGGCAGTATGAGCAATAAGATAAAGGGGCTATTTCACACAGAAGATAATATGCCAAGAGATGTATATGTATTAGTTATAGCAAGAATTATTAATAGACTCGGCGGCTTTGTACATGCATTTTTAACGCTTTTTTTAACCATTCGATTAGGGATGAGCCCCCTAGAAGCAGGACGGATCATACTGTTTCTAGGTTTTGCTGGTATAGTGGGGACCATGGTTGGTGGGTCTCTCGGAGACATACTCGGACGAACGCGCACCTACATTATTGCACAGGGGATGGCGGCACTGTTACTGATACCCTGCGGGTTTTTAGGCGACGCTCTGTGGATTCCCTACTTACTAATTATTTCTACATTTTTTAATACCATTGTTGGACCAATCAGTTCTGCCATGTTAATTGATATGGTGAAAAAAGAAGATCGTAAGCGAGCATTTTCATTATTATACTATGGTATTAAT
>JAQICP010000185.1 GCA_027858555.1 Vallitaleaceae bacterium | reverse complement strand
CCTTTAGCCTATTTTTACTAGCACTATGTTCTTGTTATATTGCTATTATTGTAGTGATATAATTATATTGTAGGATTCTTATCTCATAGGTACTTATACTAACTATATTTAAACTATGCATAATCAGACTTTCACAGCATATTTACAATATATGACTACTAGATAGAAGTATATTATAGGATTTTGTTTAAGGAGGAATTGATTTTATGAAAGTTTTTAGAGTGGTTTTTTTATTGACTATTTCTATTAGTTTGGTTATGGCTGGATGCAGCCAAACGAATGACGAGTTGAACCTAGAAGAATCCATATCGATTGAAGACGAGTCAGTTAGTAGTAGCCAAGCGGATAATGGCAATAATACGGATAGTGAAACAGATATGAATGCGCAAGAAATGTTAACAGAACCTATTAAAGTTGGTCTGTTTATTAATGGTGAATTAGGTGACATGATGACTTTTGATTCAGCATATAGGGGACTGAGCATGCTAAGGGATGTTTATGGTGATATGGTTGAGACCAAAGTATTTGTGGCCGGATATGATGAAGGAGTTTGGGAGGCCGATCTGGAGAATTTATCTATGGAAGGTTATGATATTATTTTCATAGTTACTGGTCAGATGGCAGATATCGTATCAAGAATTGCACCTGCCCATTCTGAAGTTAAGTATATTCTTCTAGATGGTGAGGTTAATTTTGGCCAAGTGGATCTGAGCAATGTATATGCTTTATCATTTAGATTTAACGAAGCGGCTTTTCTTGCAGGCGCGCTTGCGGCATCCATAACAACATCTGATGACCCAAAAGTCAATGAAGAGAAAAAAACAGGTTTCATAGGTGGTATGGATATCCCGGTCATCAATAATATTTTAGTCGGTTATATTCAAGGTGCCATATATGTTGAGCCGGATATTGGGGTTAGTATTACTTATCTAAATGATTTTGGTGATGCATCAAAAGGCCAGGCAGCAGGACTGACGCAGTACGCTGAAGGTGTTGATGTGGGATTCAATGTGGCAGGTGGCGCTGGACTTGGATTGCTAGATGCTTGTGTGGAAAAGGATTTCTATGCTATCGGCATTGATAAAGATCAAGCATTATTCTTTGAGAGGACCTCACCAGAAAAATCAGCGTTAGTCTTGTCTTCTGTTGTTAAGAATGTTGATACTGCTATTCTTTGGGCAATAGATAAACACGTACAAGGTAGTTTGCCTTATGGTCAAAATGGCAGTATTGGGTTGGCAGAAGGCGGCGTTGGACTTGTGGAAAATGATTACTATCTTTCTTTGGTACCTGAGTCAATCAGGCAAAAGATGGCTAGCATTATAATTGATTTTGCAAGTGGTCAGGTGGTAATTAACTCAGCGTTTGATATGAGTGAAAGTGAACTTAATACTTTGAGAGATGCTGTAAAATAGCAGACAAGGCATAATAGACAAGGCATAGGTTTTGTAGATTATTCATGAAATCCTATGCCATTTTTTTGGACTTTTAGTTGTCAGACAACTGTTAATTGCAATACATAAAAAAATATGGTAATCTAAACTGAAGTCAGGTAGAACATACATTAATGACATATAGGAGTATATTATGTTTGATAAGGTAGTACTTTCAGAAAAGGTAGCAGATTCCATAAAAAAAATGATAGTTGACAATGAATTGAATCCAGGGGATAAATTATCCAACGAGATAGCATTATCTGAGGCGTTGAATGTTAGTAGGTCAACGGTTCGTGAGGCAATTAAACTCCTAGCATCTATGAATATATTAGAAGTAAGAAGAGGTGTAGGTACTTTTGTATCGGCTAATCCAGGTCTCACAAAGGACCCTTTTGGCGTGAGTTTTATGGACCAGGAGCATATGCTTAGAGATTTATTTGAATTACGTAGAATTATTGAACCACCTATTGCAGCTTTAGCGGCTGAGCGCGCAACAACAAAAGATATCAGTAGTTTAGAGCTTGCTTTTGAAGCATTAAAAACAGCGATTTTAAGTGGTGTTAATCATACTGAAAGCGATATTGCATTTCACAACATAATTGCTAAAAGCAGTAAGAATCCTATTATTGATCGTATTGTACCGATTATTAATGAAGGTATACTCATAGGCTACGACAATACGAAAGATATACCAGATAGCCTTGATATCGTATTGCATCATCATGAACAGATACTAGAGGCCATTAAAAATAAAGATAGTGTTTCAGCTATGAGACTGATGGATGAACATTTACGTTTCGGTAGTGTTCAGGCTAATAAAAAATTTCATAGCTGATACATGTAAAATACTGATTAATGGTATCTGAATATTGCAGGATAGTTAATGATCATGTAGACATATTGATAAAAAAAGTAACATAGTAAATAGTTAGCAAGGTAGAATGGAAGTAAGTAGTAAGTAGTAAGTAGTAAGTAGTAAGTAGTAAGTAGCAAGTAGCAAAGTTAATAGTTAGAAGACAAGCCAATTAAAAAGTAGAAAGTTATCGAGTTAGACACAAACA
>JAQICP010000151.1 GCA_027858555.1 Vallitaleaceae bacterium | reverse complement strand
CAAATATACAATGATGAGTATACTTTAGCTGTAAATTATCAATTGACTTCATCACATGCATTTGAAATTGTTTCAGAAATGACATACGATGATTTACAACATACTTATATTCTGAGTTTACTTTTACTTGACCCCATTAAGGAAGGTGATGTTGCAGTTATAGAACTGACGGGATCGTGGAAGGATTTAGCACACAAAGAACCTGACAATCACCCTGGTGCAACACCTCACATTAGTGAAGCTTATTGGGGCTCTTTTAATGGTGATGTACAAGGTGAGCAAGCAATATTCACTATTACACCTGATGATACTAACGCATCGTATTATTATTCGGTAATCGTACATGATGCATTATGGTGAAACACTCTCACAAGGAAAAATTGCCAATATTATTGAAATTCATATATCTCGGTAAGTTCTAATTTTATTTTTAAAGGATAAGGAACAGTACCATAAGTAAGATCATTTACGGCTCTTTGTCAAATAGTGTTGGTAGATAGTAAATCACAAATATAATGTCAACTGCGGTCTAGGATCAAATGATATTAGGCTGCTTTTAGTTTCAACTTACCTTGAGTGATGAGTATTCTATTTTTAAGTGTATAAAACTTCTGTAACTAAATGCAATTCTTTTGAGGACCTTGTTTTTATTGTTGATGCCCACTGAAGTAGTTAAAGTTGGCGAGTATATTAATGAAGAACACTTCATGGACGCAGTAATGGATGGTTATTTTTATGAATGTGTTTATGATTCGGAAAGATTAGACGTTTCATTTGAACTGTATATAATTGATAGTGATGTTCCTCTATTTAAGAGGCCATTAGATAATCATTGGTGGCAAACGGGATTCAAATGGGGTAGAGTTCTTAAGTGCTGAAGCAGTCTGGCAAGGGGTTATAAATAATAGATATGAAGAAGTGCTACATTTATTTAGTGTACAGAAAAAGGTAGTTTGATTGTGAATTTTTTAAGCCAGTAATATTTGGTCTAGAAAGACTAGAAGTAAGTAATCTATTTATACTTGTTGTAATTATGAAATTAGTTGTATAAAAAGAAGAATATATTTGGAGTATTGAGAATTTGTTACACTACCTTTTAAATCTACAAAGTTTGCAGACGTAATTCTATTATCTGGGGCTCATACAAATTGGAAAAAGGATTTGATTGAAACGTTATAATTAAAGGGCTTCGACTTCGCAAGCAGATATGTTTTTGATCAATGTTTTACCCCCATACCCCATCCGTCTCATATATTCTTAAGCCCAATTCCTGCCATGTGGAGACGGTTTGTCTTTTGAAACGTACAATATAAAAGGGCTTGAGGCTGTTGCTCATTTAATTATGTACAATTATTGTGAATCGATTATTAGCCGAACTATCATTAAATAGATGAATACTAATTATGATGATCAGGTTAATTTTACAGTTGCCATAGATATATGTAAACAATAAACAAGCGTCAGAATATCTTAAGGATTGGCATTTGGAAGATTGTACCATGTATATTACCTTAGAACCATGAGAGTCCTTTAATCATCAAGTAACGGTCATAGATGATGTAATGGTAGATGAATTCAAAGGACTTCTTCAGCAATTCTTTAAAGATCTTTGTGCAGAAAAAAAAGTGGAGAAGAATATTTAATATATACTTCTTTGTTTTTCCAAAGATGATTTCGCGAAATCAACCATAGCTTTTGGTGAAAGAATTTTGCAAAATCCTATGAGCATCAGTAAGTCTTCTTTTGCAAAGTCCTCTTTTGATAAATTGATTGCGACATTATAGCTGTTTTCGTTTTTTATTAAGTGTTCAACATCATATTTGTCTAAAATATAACTATATCTAAAAGGTATTTCGATGGTTACAGGATAATATTCTGTGGTTATTTTTTCATTTATAAAACCGTTGACGGCTGTGTGCCAATGGGTAGAAAGATTGAAGGTAGTTGGTATTTTGTAACCATTGTTGGTCAGATTTGATTTTGTAATCCGACTGCAATGAAATGTTCGGACGGATTGTGATTGATGACAATAAGCAACCAGATACCATGTGGTGTGTTTGAGGATAAGCCCATATGGATTAACCAAACGCTGTGAGGCCGGTTGGCCTTTTTTTTTATAATGTATATGCAAACTTTTAAGATACCAAAGACTGTCAATGATCGGTTTTATATGTACCTTTGAAGATTGCTCATTCCACCAAGTGTCTTCATCAATAATGATTTTATCAGAAAGAGGACTTTGATTAGAAGCATCAGGTAATAAGTCTTGTAGAGACTGTAAACCTTGATTAAGGGATATCTGCATGTTCTCTTGGCTAGACAGTATAGGCAGTTGATGTAGTAGTTCAAATAGAAGTAGCGTTTTGTCTTGCTTATCTATACCAAGACTATATGAATCTGTAAAATGAATACCACCTTTAGGACCTGTTGTGGCATATAAAGGAAAACCTGCTTCACATAGAACATCAATATCTCTGTATATGGTCCTTGAAGACACTTCCAGTGTCTGGGATAATTCTTTGGCTTTAACGGTTCCTTTTTGTTCAATCATAACTAAAATTGCTATTAATCTATGTACACGCATATAAGTCTCCTTTATAGCTATAGTTCATTATTATATTTATGACATATAGATGTCAAGGATTATTTGATATACTTATAAAAAAACTTAAGGAGCCAGCTATGAAAAAGACTATATTGTATTCTTCAATGAGTATTGATGGCTATATTGCAGCCGATGGTGATAACTTGAACTGGCTGATGGCATTTTACAAAAGTGAAGACATCACAATTATGGGGAATCGTACATATCATCTTCATTTTATAAGTAAAGATATTGTGGATATTATTAAAAATCTTAAAAATGAAGAGGGGGACAGATATTTGGTTAGTGGGTAGCGTCCTATCCGTCTGGTCGCGTGTACATTAAGTATATAAGAAAGGTATAGGTGATTTATGCATATTGGTATATTAGGAACAGGTTTTGGAAGTTATCATGGGAAAATTTATAACATGTTGGATCAAGAAGTTGAAGTAACCATATGGGGTAGGCAAGTTCAGAAACTAGAAGAGCTAAAAAGCGAAATGGGTTGCAACATAACAACTAGGCTAGAAGATATATTGGAAAATGAGTCTATTGATTTGGTTGATGTATGTTTACCTAGTGCTTTGCACCGAGAGTACACTATAAAAGTATTAAAAAGTGGAAAAGATGCTTTAATAGAGACACCAGCAGTGCTTACCATAGAAGACGGTGAGGCTATACTTGATGTTATGAAAGAAACTGGTCAGCAAGTCTATGTGAATATGTTTATTCGATACGACCAACCTTATATCTATTTACATAAAGCACATTTGGATCAACGTTATGGAAAGCTTAAGCACCTATCCATATATAGAAAAACACCGCCTTTATGGGGTGCTCTTGGTCTAGATAGCATGGCTACCTCTTTGATGATTCACGATTTGGATTTTATTACATGGTTACTTGGGAAGCCTAAGGACATGTTTTATAAGGCAATAGAAAGTGATGACCATACAAAGGCTTATATAGACTGCCAACTATTATATGATAATAGCTTGGTTCATCTTGTAGGACATTCCATGGCGCCATTTGGCTATCCATTTTCTGTGGGCTATGAAGCTGTCTTTGATAATGGTATGATACGTTACTATGAAGATGGTTATGAAGACCATCAAGAAGGTGCTTTGGAGGTCTTCTTTGATGGTACGAAGGAAACTATAAAACTAGAAGAAGTCATGCATTGTAAAGCAGTGTTGGAGCAAGTGGTTTTAGGGCACAAAAACGGTGACTTAAGTCGTTTGAAACTAGCAGATGCGTTGGTATCATTAGAACTTGCTTTGAAAATGCAAGAACTGATATAGTTTAAGGGTATTTTAATACTTTATTCATTGACATCAGAGCTAAAAGCACTCTACTAATGCCTGCACATATGTTATTGATGACAGATGATGCTAAAGGTTATGTCAGCAAGTTTCTGAACAACCAGTGTTGAAAGTATTTCAAAATTCTGTACAAGTAGCATTACCAAGGATTACTTTTAATAAAGTAGTATCAGATCAGATAGTTGCAAAAGATATTAGTTTATCTGAACTTGAAGAACGTTTCAAATTAGCCAAGAAGTTGCTAATATCTGGTAATCTTCAAAATACAAAAAGACTTATTGAAGTGTTTATTGAGAAAGTTGTTTTGTATGAAGATCATATCAATGTGAATTTTAATTTTCACCCTGAGTTGCCAAGTTCAAATGATATAGATGAAGGTTTAAGTAACTCAAATAACGAGAATGTTTTGATGAATAATGTGAGCCAGCAAGATGCCTTAGACCAATATAAGGTTTTAATAAATGGTGACTGGGTCATAAAAGAAGATAATGAAAATAGTTTGTGTGAAGGTACTGCGGTATCTCACCTCCACTAGACAAAAAGACCTCACACGAAAGTGTGGGGTCTTTTTGTCTAGGTTAAGAGAGAGGGGAGTCGAACCCGAACCAAAGGAAGGTCCAGTGGACGTTCTGACGTGAGGATGGCCTGAAAGGTGCGAAGTAAGAGCACCGGAGGGACGCCCCGAACCGACTAAAAGGCATACTCACACGAAAATGTGGGGTCTTTCTTTCTGTCTAGATATAGAGGGAGGGGAGTCGAACCCGAACCAAAGGAAGATCCAGTGGACGTTCTGACGTGAGGATGGCCTGAAAGAGAGCGAAGCGAACGGTGGGGCTCCCCTCACCTCCACTCTAGAAAACACAATCTGGAGAATTCATTATCTGATAAGGATATGGGTTCTCTTTTTTGCTGTGGTACTAGTATATCAAGAGAACAGATATTCATATATAAGGACTATCCTAAGATTGTTTTGGGAGTTATTAAGAAAATCATGAAAGAAGTTTAATGGAAAGCAGTTAGTGTCTTTATGTTGATTGTATGATGCATTGGCTATAATTTAACTAGATTAAATAAATATTCGAGCCCCTTCTTTACAAATATGCTTATGTGAGATGTAATATAAGCATATTTGTAAAGAAGGTGATTTGGTGAATTACTTAGAAGATTAAAACTAACTTATAGAGAAGAATAACGGTATAATCATATCAAAAGATGTAGATAAGTTTAAGATTCCTAGAATATATATATCAAAACTTCTAGAAGATGGTGTAATCAAAAAAGTTGGACGTGGTATATATGTTGCAGTGGATTATATAGAAGATGAAATGTTCTATCTCCAAGTAAAATATCCTCAAATTATATACTCACATGAAACAGCGCTTTATTTACATGGATTAACAGATAGAGCACCTTTTGAATATTCTACAACGGTTCCATCTGGATATAATGTTGTGAAAAATCTTTCAGAAAATGTTAAGGTTTAGTTTATTAAAAGAGAACTACATAAACTTAATGTTGTAGAGGCTAAAACAAATTTTGGTAATATTGTTAGAATCTACAGTATAGAAAGAACAATTTGCGATATCCTGAGAAGTAGGAATAGGATCGATATCCAGATAGTAAATGAATCAATAAAAAGGTTTGTAAAAATAGAGTCCGTAGATTATTCAACGCTTATGACTATAGGCAAAAAAATAAAAATCGAGAGCGTAATAAGAAATTATTTGGAGGTTTTATTATAAGAATGAATGCTATGAGTCTAAAGGTAAAAATTAGAAATCTAGCAAAACAAAATAATATGTCAGCACAAGTTGTTCTTCAAAATTATATGTTTGAGAGGTTTTTAGAACGGTTAGCTAGTTCGGAGTATCATGACAAGTTTATACTCAAAGGTGGCATGCTAATTGAACCAATACGTCCTGAAGATAATTATGGTGGTTACCGTGTAAGTATCAGATCGACCTATGACTCGATTATTACGCCTTTGCATATTGATATTACAACTGGTGATGCAATCACACCAAAAGAGGTATTATTCAGCTATAAAACGCTTTTTACAGGCACGGGAATTGACATATGGGCGTACAATGTCGAAATGATAATGTCAGAAAAATATGAGACAATACTAAGACGCGGAGAGTTGAGTACAAGACCAAGAGATTATTATGATATTTATATTCTTGCTAAGACCCAGCCTTTCGAATTGAATATATTTCATGAAGCATTAAAGCAGACTGCTAACAATAGGAAGTCATCATTTATATTTGATAATATAGAAACGCGAATTGATGAGATTGCTCACAGCCAGACATTACAAGCACGTTGGAAAACCTATCAGAAGACCTATCCGTATTCTACAGAAATCGGATATAGTGAGATTATCGAAGTAATAAAGAGAATTGCACCAAAATAAAAAAGTAGATTTGGTGAATATGTTTCTGGATACGACACATGTGGAGACGGTTTGCCTCCTGAAAAGTATATAGAATAAGGGTTTAAACGTGTTGCCTATTGGATAGGTCGAGACATGTGCAGACAATTATGTAGAGATTAGATTGCTAGCCTCTATTTTTGTAGGTAGACTACGGAGATTTTTAGTATATGTCCTCGATGATTCCTTTTTGAGGGTTGAGTTATAT
>JAQICP010000133.1 GCA_027858555.1 Vallitaleaceae bacterium | reverse complement strand
TTTGTATAGTTCCTCACATATTTTAGGATTTTCTTCGAAAAATTCATTATTAAAATGAACTTTAAATACATACTCATTAATAATAGGACTACTACTACTATATATTCCCAGATTTTAATAATTCTAGTCATGCTTCTCCTTTAATAACAGTGAGTTGATTTCAGCTAACGGTGGCGGTTTGCGATGCCAGTGAACTTACAGGGTCCGCTCATGCTTACGACTAGTTGCTAATGCGGACCCGCCTCGGTTAGTGAACTGAGTATCGTCAATAGGGTGTTAGCTGATGGACCGTGTTGACTTACTTTGATTAATCATATTTTGGTATTCTAATACCTGAGTTACTTTATTACTTACTACTTATTACTAAAATATAATCCATCTACCCTGCCAATAACAAATGCATATATCTTTGAATCAGGTCCTGGTCCTAATACTCCATCAGGTCCATATTCATAATCTGGAAATATGAAATGATTCTCACTATTCATGTAAACTTTTTCAAATTTTTCTAATCCCGATACATACTTGAGTGAATCTTCATATGTGGAGCCTATCGTGATTAAATTATAATAGGAATATTTTGAATCCACGAAAAATGCGAGATCTAGTTCTCCATCGATAAAATTCAAAACAGTCCCATCAATATACTCCAATGATATATGACTTTCTGACATTGTCTCCTTAGTATATGTATCTCCTAATACTTCTTCTACTTCACTAATAGTCATTCCAATCTGTATGCCATTTATTGATATAACATTACTATCAATAAATGTATTATAAACATAATCTTTAATCCTATCTAAACTAGCTGATAAATCAATAATCTCAGATTGATATTGGGACACTTCGTCCTCATAAATAATATTCTCAGTCTTTAATGCTTGAATATCATCATCATAGCCCAGAATGCTATCCTCAAGTAGTTCAATCTCACTCTCCATACCTTCAATTGATATACTTAATTCTTGATTTATATCATTCAACCTTGTTAGTTCCAGATTATATGCTTTTACTTGTTCCTTTAGATTATCTTCAGTTGTTGAGTTACATCCTACTAGCAAACATAATGCTAGTACCATACCAAGATATTTTATTGTTTTCTCCATCCATCATACCTCCTTAAAAATTTGAGGTCAGTTATCATATTACCCATGATCTATCGTTACATAAGATGTATCCATATTTCTTGTTTGTGTCACTGCCTTTTTATTATACAGAAACACTGTCTTTCAGCTAACGGTTGCAGTTTGCGATGCCAGTGAGCTTACAGGACCCGCTCATGCTTACGCATAGTTGCTAATGCGGGTCCGCCTCGGTTAGCGAATTGAGTATCGTAAAACGCGTGTTATATGATGCCTGGTAGTTGGTGAGAGCATGGGGCTGACACGGACGTCAAAACCTCGCTCGGGCATAAACTGGTAAAAACCCAATTACTCCTTGGATTGCGTGTCTCGTTTTTCTATTTTGTTTTTATATAAAATGTGAAATTTCTGCCTTGCAGCGAATTGTCTCTAAAATTCCACCTCTACATACCATAACTCTTCTTCCATGTCCCTGAATAATTTCCCAAACCATCCTGTAAATGAACATCGTGTTTCTCATCCTACTTACTATATCTATAAAGTCACAATTACATCGTGTGTTCGAATTGTTGTTGAGTGTTGCTCTTCGAGCGACGCTCAATTTGTGTCTCCATCATACAATTGCAACTTCAATATACAGTATAACATTATCATGCTAAATTCTCTATCTCTTGAACTATTAAAATTCCTTCAAATATTAAGAAACTTTTTGCTAATTACTATTCCTGTAATAGCTCCTCGAAAACTGCCTGCTCTTCTTCAGAAAAGCTTTCAAAGTCTTGAACTATTTCAATAATTCCCTCCTCGACATATCTTGTTTCCTGCCGATATCTATATGTAGCTTCATCTTCAGTATACCCCTCAAATATCTGATATTGCCTAATATGATTAGTATCTAAATCAATTATGGTATATCCTGTTCGTCCATAGATGTATAATAGTTCGCCTACTTCTCGGTATTCTATAATATCTCTTTCAATTGCAGCATTATCTGGCAACATGATTAATGCATAATCATCATCTGAAATCTCAAATATCTGAAATGCAGCATCTCCAAAAGCCTTTACAGTATCTTTTCCCACAACATACTTCTGCTCATATTTTTGTCTTCCTCCACTTAGATCTTCACTTCTCGGATTTAAGGATACACAAGAGGTTAGTAGCATCAGAATAATCGACATCATAAGATACCCTTTGTACTTATTATAAGTCATCACACGTATTCAACTCCATTCCATGCCGCTGTAAACAGCACTTCTACTTCTTTATACAAAAAGAATAATTAATATCTAGTATATTACCTCTAAATATATAGTTATTTTTGTTTTTCTTCGTTGCGACACGATGTCGCAACAATCAATAAGGTTTCATATAACGGTGGCTGTTGGCGATGCCGATGAGCTTACAGGGTCCGCTTATGCTTACGAATAGTTGCTAATGCGGACCCGCCTCGGTTAGCGAATCGAGTATCGTAAAACGCGTGTTATGTGATGGAACATACGGAAATTAGCCATTCTCAAATCAAATCGTTATACTTAGTCCATCAAATGCTATCCTATATCCCTGAGACTCCGCATACTCATCATACTTTGAATGTTCCATAATACCCTCATGTGATATATGACTGGCATATACTTGCCCTGTTTCTCGCAATAATCCAATATTTCTAAATCGTTTTACATGTTCTATAAAATCCTTGGCAGCTAAATGGTCACCTTGTCTCGATT
>JAQICP010000031.1 GCA_027858555.1 Vallitaleaceae bacterium | reverse complement strand
TATTGCTGGGACAAGTTCACTGTCTAGTGCTGTAAAAATGGCTGAAATGGCCTTGATTTATTAATTATATAATTAGGATATCTGCCAGTCTATCTGGAGAGATATCCTTATTTTTTACCTGATTTACCTAATATTGAAGCGATTATTACATACTTAAAATTGAAGCAATCATTGCATACTTGAAACTTGACAAGTAACAACTCTTAGTGTATTATTAGGTTGTCGCTAAGAGACAACTTTATAAATCTATAAAAGATGTCACAATATATAGATGAAATAATTTTAAAAAAAGTAAAAATTTATCAGCAATAATTGCTATGTTAATACATTTAAGATTAAGTCGTTAAGTGATTGCAAGAAAACGGTTAAGGTTCTAAGGCGGATTCAATAACAGCTAAGGTGAGTTCAAGTATGAAGACTGAATCTTAATGGTCTGCTTGGCGTTATTGATGAAATGAGGGACAACATGGCAAAAAAGAATACAACACCAATATATTTACAGATTGCCGTTGATGTTGCTGGAAGAATATCTAGTGAAGAGTTAATAATTGGCCAGAGATTTAGTGGTAGAACAACGCTAGCCGGTGAATATAATGTCTCACCTGAGACAATAAGAAAAGCTATGAAATTATTATCAGATGCCTATATCGTTGAAGTGAAGCCTGGCAATGGCATACATGTATCATCCACTCAGCGAGCTAAAGAATTCATTGAAAGGTATAGAATCAGAGCTAGTGTGAATGAGTTAAAAGAAGAGTTATTAGATTTGAAGATACAACGTGATGATATCGAAATAAAAATGAATGAAACAATGAATGCTATTATAGATTATACAAGTCGCTTTAAAAGTAGCGACTATATATCCGTCAATAAATATTTCTTGGATTATGATTCATTATCTAATGAGAAGACACTTAAGGAATTAGATTTGAAGCATAATACCGGCATTACTTTGGTTGGTATCAAGCGGGAGGGAATGACAATACTCTCGCCAGAGGAAGATGAACTGATCAAAGCAATGGATGTCTTGTTATATATTGGTAATCCAAGTTCAAGTATTAGACTTGATGAATACTTACAAACAATTTGAAGTATTATGAATAATTGAATATTGTTAAGGTGAAGTAGCTGCATGAGTATTTGATTTATGAGTTGGTTTTGGCTAGACAGTAGCCATATCAATTAATTTATCGGTATTAGAAAATGTGAGTGAAAAATCGAATAAACTAGAACTGGGGCTTGGTTAGGACATAATGTCATGACCTGTACTACATTAGTGGGACAATTCGAGCATACGCGAAGTTTAAGCGCTCTAACTCTTTATCGAGTTGGAGCGCTTTTTTGTTTTTTTAGAAAAGGGTTGGACCAGTGCAGTAGATTTTTCGTGAAAACCACTTGTAAAAGCTTGGTGTGCTGGAAGTACACGTCTTATCAATTAAAAGGGAACTATCAATATCTGAATATATGGCATGAGCCATTATATAAATAAAACTAAAAGGGTGAATTATAACATGAAGAAATTATTAACAATTTTATTAGCACTCGCAATGACTATGACTATCATAGGTGGTTGTAGTGGAGAGAAAACAACAATGGAAACAATCGATAAGTCAGGTGAAATGACATTTGCTATGACAGCTGGATATCCACCATTCAACTTTATGAATGAAGATGGCGAATTAGATGGATTTGATATCGATATCGCTAATGCCCTTGCAAAAGAAATGGGTGTAACAGCTGTACCGGTTACAACTGCATGGGATGGTATTATTGGTGGTTTAGTAAGTAAACGATTTGATACCATTATAGGTAGTATGGCAATAACACCAGATCGCTTGAAAGAAGTTAATTTTACAGATGCATACTATTATGATGGTGCTCAGTTCTTTTCAAAATCAGACACAACATTAACTGACATATCTGATTTAGTTGATGGTAGTGTTGGTGTTGTTACAGGAACAACTTATTATGATGCATTAGCTGAGATGGATAACGTAACTGACATCATGCAATTTGAAAGTGATGTTGATAATATGTTAGCGCTTGATCAAGATAGAATTGATGGATTAGTTACAGGAAGATTCGTTGGGTTACAAGCACCTGCAAAATTCGATGTTGATTTAGTGCCAGTTGGAGAGATGCTTTATGCAGAGGAAATTGGTATTGCTGTAAGATTAGAAGATACAGATCTTGTAGCTTCATTGAATGAAGCACTTGCTACAATAGTTGAGAACGGTACTTATGAAGAAATAAGCAATAAGTGGTTTGGGACTAATATTCTAGAAAAACAATAGGAGACTTAAATGGAACATATAGTTGAGATTTTGAATTCTATAGGTGATTTCTTTGCGGTTGTATTTAAGTTCGCCCCAAAGTTTGATCAAGCTATTGTTTATACACTTGAACTTTCTGTATTTTCTATTCTTTTAGGAACGGTAATAGGTCTGGTAGTAACTAGCCTGAAGCTGACAAAGTTAAAGTGGCTACAAAAAATTGCAGATGTATACATATCAATTGTAAGAGGAACACCACTCCTCTTACAGTTGTATTTTATTTTTTATGGTTTACCCTTAATAGGGCTGAATTTTGATGCACTTACTTCTGCAATCATTGGTTTGGCATTTCACAATGGTGCCTATATCAGTGAGATATTTAGAGGCGCAATCGTTTCTATTCATTATGGACAGGATGAGGCTGCAAGAGCATTAGGAATGACTAAAATCCAAGCATTTTTTCATGTTATACTGCCACAAGCAGTTAAACAATCAGTACCAGTGCTAGGAAATCAATTCATTATTGCAATTAAAGATTCATCCCTAGCGAGCGTTATAACAATAACAGAAATCACATTAACCGCAAGACAATTTAGTGCGGCTACTTATAATCCATTTCCAATATTGTTTGTTGCAGGCGTCTACTATTACATCATGATTACGCTTTTAACAAAATTACTACAATGGGTTGAGAGGAGGCTGAGTGTAAATGAACGATAAAGTTATGATTAAATTGGTAGGTTTACACAAGTCCTTTGACGAACTTGAAGTATTAAAGGGAATTGATTTAGAAGTTCACGAAGGTGAAGTAATCAGTGTTATCGGTGCAAGTGGTTCAGGAAAGAGTACCATGCTTCGATGTATCAATTTTCTTGAAAAGAAGAATAAAGGCGATATATATATCGACAGCAAATTAATTAAGAAAAGCAGTCATGACATTAATACATTACGAGCGAAAGTGGGGATGGTATTCCAAACCTTTAATTTATTCCCTCATAAGACTGTTCTAAAAAATGTGATGATTGGACCTAGTGTTATTAAGAAGGCAGATAAAATTAAGGCGAAGGAAAAGGCCATGGAACTTCTTAGAAACGTTGGGTTAGAGGAAAAAGCTGATGTATACCCTGCAATGCTTTCAGGGGGGCAACAACAGCGTGTAGCCATTGCAAGAGCTATGGCAATGGATCCACAAGTTTTGCTCTTTGATGAGCCTACATCTGCACTTGATCCAGAACTAGTTGGAGAAGTATTACAAGTTATTGATGAATTGGCAAAGTCAGGGATGACCATGGTAATTGTCACCCATGAGATGGGCTTTGCTAGAGAAGTTTCTGATAGAGTTGTATTTTTACATGAAGGCAAAATAGAAGAAATCGGAACGCCAACCGAGATATTTGAAAATCCAAAGAGCGAAAGACTTCAAAGCTTCATTGCCAGCATATGGTAAGAAGTTAGGTTGTATAAAGAATGATTATAGACACTTCTATGCTTGTGAAAGGTAACTTTCATAACCATGGAGGTGTTTTTTGTGTATATGGTAAAAGAATGCAGTGATTATCATATGGGTTATGCGTAAGAGAATGTCCTGAAAAGAATATTAGGACGACCGCTCATGGGAAAAACCACGCCAATGCGATATTCATAATAAATAGGGCTAATGATAGTAGGATTCAATCACTTTGTTATGTCTAAACCCATGATACTGGTCATTGAGAGACTGTGATATGTTATATCACGTCTAACAAGGCTTGTTGACAATAATTATCAATAGGCTTACACTATAGCCATAAAGGATAAAAAATAATCCTTAGAAAAGGTGGTGTTTATGGCAGGTCATACATGCAGTACGTGTAATAATAAATTATGTGTTAGTAAAGTACCTGTATTTGGTATGTTAAATCATGAAGATTTGTCAGAGATTATCAAGTTGACAAACCACCCCATTTTTAAAAAGGGTGAGCACCTCTGTCATGAAGGTGATGAACTTGCCACATTGTTTATTGTTAATGAAGGGCGGGTTAAGTTATCTAAGTTTAATATAGAAGGAAAAGAGCAGATATTAAACTTGGTAGGCGAAGGCGATATATTTGGTGAATATCATCTTTTAAGTGATTTTGAACCTTATAACTTTTCTGCCATTGCGTTAACAGATACTAAAATCTGTACCTTATCAAAAGAGAATTTTGATTATTTGTTAGATAAGCATCCTTCAATAAGCCGTAAGATTTTAGCTGAGCTCTCCAGAAAGCTCATTCGAACAGAGAATTTAGCTCAGAACTTATCTTCTGTAAATACTGATGCAAAAGTGGCTTATGTGTTACTAGAGTTTGCTGAGAATTATGGTACAGATGATGGCGAGGAAGTTCGAATAGAGATACCGGTCTCCCGTGAAGAGATGGCCAATTATGCAGGTGTGACAAGAGAGACAATGAGCCGTAAATTAAGTATTTTAATCAAAGAGGGTATTATTGATACTGTGGGCAATAAAGTGATGATAATAAAGGATCTAGAAGCTTTACATGGCATATCTGGCACATAAAGCATCATTATAAAAATAATAGGTAAAATGTGATTTCGGTCACATTTTATTTTTTTGTCTAGAGGTATACTAAGTTCATAAAACAACTAAACTTTTTTTGGAGGTAGTATAATGACTATAGATGACAATAAAACATTAGGTGAAATCGTATTAAACTACCCAGATACTGTGAAGGTGATGAATCAATATAAAATAGATTATTGCTGTAATGGAAGTGATTGATTATATACTAGACACCCATCATACATTTATGCGTGAGGTGTTAGATGAGCATAATAGTCTAGTATTTAAAGTCTTAAAGGTTCATTTTAAAGGCCACGGGGATCCTATGGTGGGCTCCTATAATCGTATGTATTAGGCTAAGGTCCACAACATACAATAAACACTAATAAGAAAGTCATTAGGATATCTTGAAAATAGGGAGGTGGATTATGAAAACCATCAGTAGAAAAGAAACGGTTTATAACGTGATTAAGGAACATCCTGAGATAAAAGAGATTATGGCAGAGCTTGGTTTTAAAGATATATTAAAGCCTGGCATGTTGCAGAGTGTGGGTAAGATCATGACCATTGAAAAAGGTGCAAGGATGAAAAGTGTCTCCATGGAACAGATTATTGAAGCATTTGAAGTAAAGGGTATCAAATTGATATAAGGAGGAATTATTATGAGTGAATTAATTAATAACCAAGAACAAAAACAAGTTAAGTTGAAAGCACTAATTAAACGTTTACACGAAGGTGCAACAGTAGAAGAAGTGAGAGAAGAATTTGACCAGCTGACAGTAGGTGTTACGGCGATAGAGATTACCGTAATGGAACAAGCATTGGTTAATGAAGGTTTACCGGTAGAAGCTATTCAACGTTTATGTGATGTCCATGCTTCTGTATTCAAAGGTTCAATCGAAGAGATTCATCAAGAAGTAGGTTACGAGATTCCAGGATTAGATGAAGGTCACCCAGTACATACATTCAAAAAAGAGAACCGTGTTATTGAAGACCATCTTGAAAATCAAGTGCTCAGATTTTTAAGTGATTATACAGAGAACAAGTCAGAGGCGACTAGAAGTAAATTAGAAGACAGTCTGAAGAAGCTAGCAACAATTGATCGTCATTACAGTCGTAAAGAAAATCTATTATTTCCTTATATGGAGAAGTATGATATCACAGCGCCACCAAAAGTTATGTGGGGTGTTGATGATGAAATACGAGGTAAGATTAAAGCAGTTATTAGCCTGATTGGTCAAGAGGCGGTTAACGTGCCATCCTTGAATCAGTTGGTACGCGAATTAGTACATCAGACCAATGAAATGATATTCAAAGAAGAAGAAATTCTATTTCCTATGGTACTAGAGACATTCACACAACAAGAATGGATTGCTATTGAAAAAGCAAGTGCAGAGATAGGTTTCACAATGATTCATACCGTCAATCGATGGATGACAGCGGTCCTTAGCAAAGAAGATGTAGAGGTTCCTGTAACAGTAAGTAATGATGGAAATTCAGTAGTAGCAGATAGCGTTAATCAGATAGGTATTGTTGGCAAAGATTCACAGGCAGTGATTCCTTTTGATGCTGGAAGTTTAACTGTAGAGGAAGTGAATGCAATACTAAATACTGTGCCCCTTGATATGACCTTTGTTGGAGCTGATGACAGAGTTAAGTATTTTACACAGGGCAAAGAGCGCGTATTCGATCGGCCTATCACTATTATTGGTAGAGAAGTGAAAAACTGCCATCCACCTAAGAGCGTGCATATTGTTGAGCAGATTGTAGCAGATCTAAAAAGCGGTAAAAAAGACAATGAAGACTTCTGGATTAAGATGGGTCCTATGTTTGTGTATATCCGTTACTTTGCTGTGCGAAATAAAACAGGTGAATTCCTTGGCACACTTGAGGTTACTCAGAACATTAAGCCGATTACAGAACTTGAAGGTGAAAAACGTTTAAGGGATGAAGAGAATGAGGGATAAGTTGTAGAATTATGAAGTTGCAATGCCTTTATGTAATAGATAGTAAGTTTCATGGTAAGTAGAATAAAAATTGAAGCCTGTAATTACAATGAAGGCTGAAGTTAGATTGAAGTGCTTCCTTTGAAGTAGACAGGTAGTATAATAATCGTCTGCCACAAGGGGAGCTTATTTTATGTAGTAGAAAGAGTTTATTAATTAATTCCAATGTTGTAATTGAAACAAGAACAGATATTTCGCCTTGACATAAATTGATCAAGTTGTTAAACTATAATTAGCGTTCGCTTTGCGAACCGTACTATAGACTTTTACGTTTTAAGTATTAGATGATGAAAGAGGAGATAGCAGTGGCTGGTAGTAAAAACGTTTTTATAGATAATGAATATACCATCATGTCAGAAATAGTGGATAACGAGAATGTTACTCAGAGAGAACTTTCTAAGAAGCTGGGTATTTCTGTCAGTACAGTGAATGTGCTGATCAAGAAAATGATTAAAAAAGGTCTTATTAAGATGATTCAAGTCACTCAAAAGCAAGTATTCTATATGCTGACACCAATAGGACTGATGGAAAAGGCAAAAAAAACGGTGCGTTACTTAAAGGCACACTACAGGGCCATCTATGAAACAAAAGAAAAGATAAAATCGATTATCGGTGAATTAGGTCAAGAGCATGATGCAATCTTTGTGTTAATGCATGATGATGAAATGGGTGAGATGATTGCTCTTGCGGTTGATGAAATAGATATAACCCATAGCAAAGCAAAAATTCAAGTTCTTGATAAGAAGCAAAAACTTGATATAAAGGACTTCAAATCACCTGTTTTAGTCTATATGGCAGAGAGTGAAGAAGACTTAAAAGAATATGTTAATAATAAAACACTTAAGATAGTCAATCTGACTGAAAAATTGTAAGTGCTGATTTCTGATAGACCATGAAAGCTTTATAGGTTATGGTTCATATATTAATTTTATACAACTGTAACAAGGATAATCCATTTATATACCAAAATGCTATACCCATTTTTATGGTTAGTGATATTTCTATAGCTGAGACATATGTGGGGATACTTGTGAGAGAGTTAGAAAAAAATTAGTGTATTTAAGGTGGATAAAATGAAAAAGAAAATTTGGTTATGGAACCATTACGCAAC
>JAQICP010000027.1 GCA_027858555.1 Vallitaleaceae bacterium | reverse complement strand
GACGATGGATGAGTATGACAAAATGAAGAAGCATCCTGAAATTGGCTATAGAATACTAAGTTCAGTCAATGAATTTTCGGAAATGTCAGAGTATGTCCTTGAGCACCATGAAAAGTGGGATGGAACAGGATATCCTCAAAGGCTTAAAGGAGAAAAAATCAAAGTTAATGCTAGGATGATTGCTGTTTGTGATTCATATGATGCTATGGTGACATTAATGACATATAGAGTTATATTAACTCATGAAGAAGCAATTAATGAGATCATAAGATGCTCTGGTAGCCAATTTGATCCAAAGATTGTAGAGAGTTTTACCGACATGATGATTAATGGCGAAAAAATCCAATTAACCTAAGTGATATGAACTTATAGACAAGGAGGCTAATAATGAATAAAAAAGATGACAATCCAAAAGACAAAAGTATGAACCATAGCAATATGGACCAGGTTGGAATGAACAAAGGACACGATGACCAGAGGGGTCATCAGAATCATCATGCAATGATGGTCGCAGATTTCAAGAAAAGATTCTTTTTCTCGTTAATTCTTATTGTGCCTATACTTGTGTTGTCACCAATGATTCAGACGTTTTTAGGTGTTAACTGGAGGTTTGCGGGCGATTCTTATATTTTGTTTGGATTATCAACGGTACTTTTCTTTTACGGAGGGAAGCCATTTTTATCAGGCGCCATTGATGAGCTTAAGAAAAAATCACCAGCAATGATGATGCTTATCGCTTTGGCAATCACTGTGTCGTATGTTTATAGTTCATTTACGGTGTTCGTACTTGAAGGAAATGATTTTTTTTTGGGAGTTGGCAACACTAGTAGTCATAATGCTTCTAGGTCACTGGATTGAGATGAAATCAGTAATGGGGGCATCTAAAGCACTAGATGAATTGGTGAAGCTGATGCCAGAAACTGCTCATCTTATAAGTGATAATGGTGAAACTACTGACATCCTTGTAAAAGATTTAAAGGAAGGGGATGTAGTGCTAATCAAACCAGGCGAAAAAGTGCCTATCGATGGCATTATTTATGATGGGGCTTCCTCTGTTAATGAATCCATGATTACAGGAGAATCAGTACCTGTCGAAAAAGGCAAAAATGACGAGATCATAGGCGGATCAATCAACGGAGAAGGCATCTTGAAATTCAAGGTTAATCGTGTTGGTGATCAAACCTTCCTATCCCAGGTCATTAAGATGGTTCGTGAAGCTCAAGAATCAAAATCCAATACTCAGCGGTTAGCAGATACTGCAGCAAAGTGGCTTTTCTATATTGCACTAACATCAGGTACCATAACATTCATAGTATGGATGGCCATAAGCAAGGACTTGAACTTTGCAATTGAAAGAGCTGTAACGGTAATGATTATTTCCTGTCCTCATGCACTGGGATTGGCGACACCACTTGTCACTGCGGTATCAACCAGTATTGGTGCAAAACGAGGTCTATTAATAAGAGATAGGGCAGCATTTGAAAATGCTAGAAAAATTAATTCAATTGTTTTTGATAAAACTGGAACATTGACCGAAGGTGAATTTGGGATTACTGACATTCAAGAAGTGTCTATAACTAAAGAGGAGCTTTTGACGTTAGCTTATTCCATCGAACTGAATTCAGAGCATCCAATTGCACAAGGAATCGTGAATGAAGGAAAGAAGAGGAACTTGGAGCGGATTGAACTCACTGATTATCAAAATATTACTGGAAAAGGGCTGATGGCGAAAGTCAGCGGTAGAGACATTAGAATCGTAAGTCCAGGGTATATGAGATTAGAAAATATCAGTTTTGATGATGAAAAATATGAGAAGTTGGCTCAGGAAGGAAAGACCGTTGTCTTTGTCCTGGAAGGAACCAAATTGTTGGGCTACTTAGCGCTTTCTGATATCATTCGAGATTCAGCAAAGGAAGCTGTAGCTACCCTTTTAAACATTGGCGTCGAATCCATTTTGCTGACAGGAGACAACAAGCGGGTCGCTGCCTATGTAGGTGAAAGAGTAGGTATTGACAAAGTCATTGCTGAGGTTCTTCCTAAGGAAAAAGCATCAAAGATTGACGAATTGCAAGTTGAAGGCAGAATCGTTGGTATGACTGGCGATGGCGTGAATGATGCACCGTCACTTGCGAAAGCTGATCTTGGCATTGCCATAGGCGCTGGGACAGATGTTGCCATTGAGACGGCTGACATTATTTTGGTGAGGAGCAACCCACTGGATGTTGTCAATATTTTAAAGCTTTCAAGAGCGACATACAAAAAGATGCTTCAGAATCTTGCATGGGCCACAGCATATAATGTTATTGCAATACCGCTTGCAGCTGGCGTACTGTACAATCAGGGAATCGTAATCAGTCCTGCACTAGGCGCTGTTCTTATGTCTCTCAGTACAGTTATTGTTTCTGTAAATGCAAGATTGCTAAAGATAGACTGAAAATAATTTGGATAGATATTAGGTACCCTCCGTTCAATTTCGTAGAGTACCTCTTTTTTAGTACTTATTCATTTACACCCACATTAACGCCAGATGTAAATTCCACTGTGATCTATCTTCGTAGACAGAAATTTTTTCAATCAACTTCAGGACAAGCGGTTCGTCATATTCTGTAATTG
>JAQICP010000125.1 GCA_027858555.1 Vallitaleaceae bacterium | reverse complement strand
GTATATGAGGCATCTCAAGACTTTGACACAACAGCAGTTGCTAATACAGGGAATGTATTAATTAATGGTACTTCAGTAGCATTTACAGTTGGTGATGATAACGAAGCTGTTTTTGATATCTTAAGATCAGCTAATATACCAGGCGTTGAAGTGACCTATAATGCAGGCTCAATTTCAGTATATACAACCAAGCCACTCATTATTGAAGCTGCAAACGCAGGTTCAACAGCAGATGTGGATCTAGCAGCAGAATTTACTGCAGGTCTTGCAGCGGGTCTTCCTCTTACAGGTTCTACGGGTAATGATCTAGTGAAGAATATTCCTATGGGGACTGTAGATTTATCATTGACCTTAACTGGTGAAATATCCGTTGAGATAGGTGGTGCTCTAGGAGTAGCTACTGATCTTACAGGACTTGACTTAACTAATACAACAGATAGAGATACATTACTTACTACGCTTAATAGCGTTGATGCAGGTAATACTATATTTAGTTTAACTGAAGACACACCACCTAAACTTGTAAGCTATAACATAGATGGTCTTGAAGTTACAATTAAACCATTAACAACTGGTGGTGCAACAGCACCAGAACTTTTAGCAGCAGGGAATGACTTGTTTACAGCGACAGCCCTTGGGTATGCTAGTTCAGACACTATCCTAGAAAAAGGGTTTGGTAATCGCGGTCGTAATGTACAGATTGATGCAACTTCAATTATATTCGATGATCCAGCTACAGTTAATGTGATGGATGGTTTTCCTACTGGTGCAACAGTAACGACAACTGGTAGAGATATCGTATTCCAATCTAATGATAACTTTGAACTTCGTTTGGTTTCAGGTGGATCAACTGGTACAGTTACAATGAACTTATTAAAAACAGGACCACTTGATTTACAGATTGGTGCGAATGAAGGTCAGTTCATGGAAGTTAGAATTCAGAACTTATCACCAAGAGCACTTGGTATCACTGATATTAACCTGTCAACTTCAGAAGGCACACAAGAAGCAATCGGCATTATTGATACAGCAATCAATACAGTTTCAGGCGTTCGTTCTAAACTTGGTGCTTATCAAAATAGACTTGAATATACGATTGCCAATCTGGAATCAGCTTCAGAGAACATGACAGCATCATTATCTAGAATACTAGATGCAGACATGGCTCTTGAAATGGCTAATTTCACACAACAAAATATTATCGCTCAAGCTGGTACATCCATGCTTGCACAAGCGAATCAAAGACCTCAATCATTACTACAACTATTACAAGGATAGGTGATTATTGATGAATAATACAATTGTTAAAGATTTTCAAAATAAAATTGTCAATGCTGGGCAAGACGATCTATTGATGATTACATATGATATGCTCTTTGCATCCATAGAAGAAGCAATGGAAGCTATAGATAATGAACAAGAAGCCCAGTTTAATAAAAGCATGGTTCGTGCACATAGATTGCTTAGAGAACTTAGTGATAATCTGAATTTCGTATTTGATATATCAAGGGATCTGATGTCCATCTATATCTACATCAACAAAGAATTGATTGATGCTTCAATACATCTTGATAGCGAACCACTTGTGAGAAGTCTAGATGTACTTAGAGTTTTATACAATGGATTCGATCAAGTAAAAGAAGTAGATGACAAGAAGCCACTAATTGGCAATTCTCAAAAAGTATATGCCGGGCTTACATACGGCAAAGGTAGCTTGAATGAAACCGTGTACAACCAAAATGCAAGTAGAGGATTCAAAGCATAACGCTTATCCTATATAAAGCCTATTGAAGAAAACTACTCCCCAAAGTAGTTTTTTTCTTGGGCAAAAATATGTATTGGGGACGGACTTCAAATCTAGAACGGATAATGGAGACTGACTTCAAATCTTAGACGTGCATAGAGATGCAAATAGTATGTCTGAAGACGCTAAACATCTATTCAAGTCATGTATGTGAAGGTTGGATGAATATTATAGAATCTGCTTTACTCTGCTATCAGTTTAAACTACATGTGTGCTATAATGAGATAAGTTTTCTTTAACGCGAAGAAAGTTAAAGCTATATGAGTATTGGGGATATAATGGAAAAGGATAAGGCAGAAAAAGGGAGAGACACGGAGTGGTTTAAGAATGCCATTCTTGAGTCTGATTCAGTTGATTCTTTTATTAACGATGTGTCAGCATTGAATCAAAACAAAAGTATCCAAGAGGTGTTAGAAGCACTTATAACAGAAAAAGCACTCAAAAAAACCGATGTGATTAGCCTATCGGGACTTTCCCATGCTTATGTATATGAGATATTCAATGGCTATAAGATTCCCACAAGAGAAAAATGCATACACCTTATTTTTGGGATGAAACTTAATTATCTGGAGGCCCAACGACTGTTGAGGCTTTATCGTTATGACGAGTTATATCCTAAAATCACGCGAGAAGCGGTTATTATCTTTGCTATCAATAAGGGTTTTGATATCATACAGACCGATGAAATGTTGTATAAATTGGGTGAAGATACCATACTGAACAGTTAATCTGCTGTGAGCAGATGCATTATAAAGTTATTTCAATTAATATAGGGTATGAAGTGAGGGATAACAAGTGAGAGATAACAAGTCTGGCACCAAAGTGGATGAGGGGATTCTTAATGAATTCCAAGAATTAATGCAGAATGCTAAAACCTTTGAAGACAAGTACAGTCTCCTAGAGGTCATATACACCACAGGGCATTCAACCATCTATAAAGCAATGACGCAACCCGGAGAGTTTTGCATTGTGAAAAAAGTGAGTCCTATGGATCAAGGGGGCTCAAAAGAATATGAACTGCTTAAAAGCATTACCCATGAAGCAATACCAAAAGTACATGACATATATGAAACAGTGGATGCAACCTATATTGTCATGGATTGGATTGAGGGTTTAACCTTAGCGGATTATGTTAAAAGTAAAGAACAGCTAGCCATGAAGGAAGTCATATTTTTAATGAATCCGTTGTGTGATGTGGTTACCTATCTGCATACCAAATCATTGGTGCATAGGGATATAAAGCCACAAAACATCATTATAAGTGAAGGCAAAGTATTTCTGATTGATTACGATGCAGCGAGACATTATAAAGAAGATAGCGCGGGTGATACTGAGATTCTAGGCACATCAGGTTATGCACCACCAGAGCAATATGGCTACTATCAGACTAATTACAAATCAGATGTGTATGCACTAGGTGCTACGTTTTACTATATGCTTACAGGTCGTACGATGAATTATGATGCCATCATGGACTTGAGTGATATGGGGTATAAGAAATCCATAATCAAAATAATTAAAAAAGCAACTGCCTTTGATCCATCTGACCGGTATGATACAGTTGAAAAATTAAAAGCCAGTCTTGGTAAAGTAGAAGGCTCACCTAAAGGTGTGAAACCATATCTTATTATTGGACTAGGAATCATTGCAATAAGTTGTTTTGCTATATACCAATTTGGGTTGCCAGATATTATGGGTGATGGTTCTTCTGAACCAGCCATAGTCACTGATCAGATTGTCAGTGTAGATACAAGTATTGAGGATGAAGCAATCGAATATATTATCGAAGATGCCCTTAGTGGTAAGGTACCTATTCAGTTTACAGATTCAGCATTAGAAGCAATTATACGTGACCAATTAGGGATAGTAGAAGGACCGCTCTATATAAAGGATACGGGTAGAGTTACACAGATTAATGTCATAGGTAAACTTAGATATGAAGATGTTACAAAGATTAATTTTGAAGTAGGCGATCCAAGTGTTGGAGAAGACTTTGTTAAGTCCTATGAGGACGCAGACGGGAATAAGTATACCGAAAGAGGAAGAATCAAGAGTTTGGATGATCTGGTTTATATGCCTAACTGCAACAGTATCACCATCTTAAAAAATGAAATATCTGACATAAATGGTCTAGCCTATCCTATTAGTGTGTTTACCGTCATGCTTTCGGATAATTATATTACTGATATTGAACCAATCATTCATACCAAAGTAAAGGGCCTATATTTTTCAGCCAACCGAATAGAAGATATCTCTTGTATTGAGCCAATTGTGAACCAGCTTGAAACTGTTTATCTACCATATAACCTTATACAAGATATGTCAGTGCTAGATTCTTTAGATCTTAGTCCTTGGATGTCTGATTTAGAACATAACGATGGTATTGTCACAGAAAAAAGTCAAACTGAGGAAATCGACCCATGGATTTTATCAACTGGTGCAATAGATGGAAACTATGAAAATGACCGTGAATTAGACGCCATCTATTCTGGTGAAATGACGTATTTTGATTTGGATCAGAATAACTTCTATATAGAAGATGGGGATATCACCCTAAGAAGTCATGAATTAGTTAATATGAACTTATATAGTTTAGGTCTACAAGTACCCAATTATAACGGTGGGGACGAAGATCTGATTGCGAAATTAGAATTCTATAAGGATAATGAAGTTGTTAAAACTATATATTCAGTAATCAGCCATGAATATTCTATTGCTGACTATGGGACCACCTTTTATAGCATAACACAAATCAATGATTTTGCGTCGGTAAAATACAGTGTTTTTAGTGCCATCGAGTATTACAATAATACCAATCTGACAGAGGTGAATGTTCATAGGATATCTGTTGCGGATAAGCAAGAAGCTATAGATATGATGAAAAATGCCGCTTATATTACAGAAAACCGACATGAAGGCATGGTGCTAAATGACGAAAGATTAGTGCTCAATGCAGTGTATGAAGATGTATCATTTTATAGTGAGGGTAATCCTTTCTATTTTAACTCTAGTAATTTTCAGACGTTTAATGGCTATAAATCTGAGACAAAGATAATCAATAGCAATGCGAAGATGACTTTTTTAACCACTGATTCAGGCATCACTCAAGTAACGACCTATCACCAGGGCGGTGTTCAACTTAATGAATACGATATATTAGTCAACCTTAAGAATAATGACGCATTTGTTCTACGGGATGCTAATTACCAGGTGACGGATATTATTGTATTTGAAGAGTAGTATTAAATAGTTATTTTAGTAGGTAAAGAGGCTGAAGTATATAGGGGCATTAAGGGATATCAATAAAAGTTTCGATGGAGGTGTATGAAGATTTTGCGAGTGCTTTATAAAGAACAATGGGTGTATTAATGGAAACAATTGAGAGGGTATTAATAAACTAGATAATATGAGGAGAGAGAAAATGTTAAAAAAAATGTTAAAAAATGTACTAAGTATTATGGTTGTTGTATGTGTGCTAGCGGGATGTCTGGGGACTACTGTAGCTGGCGCTGAAACATCAAAAACAGCTACCGAGATGGCAGACGCACTTAAAGCTATTGGGTTGTTTTCAGGAACCAGTACAGGTTATGAATTAGAACGAGCAGCAACAAGAATAGAAGCGGCTACTATGATGGTTCGAATCTTAGGCAAAGAAGAAGAAGCTAAGGCAATGCATTATGAACATCCATTTACGGATGTGCCAACGTGGGCCAATGATTATGTGGGCTATATGTATTTTAATAAATTGTCATTAGGTATCGGTAATGATTTGTTTGGTAGTACCGATGTGGTAACTGGTGATTCATACATGACATTCATGTTAAGAGCACTGGGTTACAATGATAGCGATGGGGACTTTTCCTATCTCACAGCTCTTGAATTTGCACGTACACATAATATTATATCAACTTCTGAAAAAACATCATTGTCTGCTAAACCATTTTTAAGAGGTGGCATGGTCGTGGTTTCTTATAGAAGCTTGCAGGCGAAATTAAAGAATTCTCAGACTGCATTAATCGATCAGTTGATTACGGACGAAGTGGTAGTGGACATTGATGCTGTGTTACAAGGGATAGCAAGTGTTGGAAAGTATAGAAGTGTTTTACAACCAGAGATAATCTATTCTGGTGAAATGACGGATGTTGATTTGAGTCAAAAAGATTTCAGACTTGAAGATGGTTATAATGTACTGAGAAGTTATAACATTGATGATGAAGGCATACATACGATAAATTTTAGTGTGCCTTATCTTGAAGATTGGGATGATACTGTCGTTGCAAAATTGGAGTTTTATAATGATGGTAAATTACTCAAAACTTTGTATGATAATATTGATCATGATTATTCAGTCACAGAGTATTCGGTGAGTTTCTATTATACGACTTTGGCTGAACTTTTTACATCTGTAAAATACAGTGTCTATAAAGCAAACGATTTCTATTTATATACCAACTATCCTAATATAGATGTCCATAGAATATCCATAAGCAATAAACAAACTGCTATTGATATGATGAAAAATGCTTCATATATTAACGTCAATTGGTATAATGGCAATACAATGAGTGATGATGGCTTAATACTAAATGCTATATCTTATAATGCCTCATTTTATCCTAATAGTGATCCATACTATGTCAGGCGATTTGAAGGTGAAGTCCAAAATGGCTATAAAAACAAAGGTAAAGTCCTTAACAACCAAGGAGATATGACCTTATTCACAACCAAAACAGATATTAGCCAGTTCAATACTAGGCATTATGAAGGTGGTGAACAAATCAACGTATATACTGTACTTGTTAATCTAGATGACAACGATGCATTTATACTTAGGGATGCCAATTATCAGGTAACGGATATCATACTTTTTACTAACTAGAGAATGGGAGAGTACAATGAAAAAAACAATAATTCTAGCAATAGTAG
>JAQICP010000492.1 GCA_027858555.1 Vallitaleaceae bacterium | reverse complement strand
CTTGTGGTTCATCTACTACCTCTTTTGTGCATCCTGATAAAATAAGTATAACCCCTAATAATACGATTAATTTTTTCATATGCTACCTCCTAGAATTAACATTATTTTATCACATAAACGCGCGTTCTTAAAGTAAAAAGAAAAACTTTCACACCAAAGTTATATCAGGGATGTATCCGAAGCAATACCCAGCATTATGCTTAGGGTTATATCGAGAACACATCCTATGTAACCCCTATTGATAGGGTGTTAATCATAAGCCTATCAATAGGTTTAGCGTGAAAGTTTTATATGATTCATTATCCATTATAGATTAATACTTTGTATACCATTAACGCCAGTAATTAACACCAGATTTAAATATCTGTTGATCTTGTTGGCCAATGATATTTTTCGCCACATTTTTTCCGATTCTTTCTGAATGTCCCATTTTACCAAAGACCCTACCATCAGGACTTGTAATACCTTCAATGGCGTACGTGGAACCATTTGGGTTATATCTAATATCCATTGTGGTTATCTTTGATGGATTGACATAAGCAGTGGCTACTTGACCATTTTCATATAGGTGCTTAGCTGTTTTTTCATCAATCATAAACCGGCCTTCACCATGTGATACTGGGATGGTGTGAATATCTCCTACACTAACACGTTGTAACCATGGTGATTTATTACTGATAATTTTAGTATCTACCATACAAGATATATGGCGACCTATTGTATTATAAGTTAAAGTCGGTGCATCTGAAGCGGCCTCTACGATATCGCCATATGGCACCAATCCAAGTTTCACCAAGGCTTGAAAACCATTACAGATACCAAGAATCAGACCATCTCGTTCGTTAAGTAATTTTCTGACAGCTTCTCTAATCTGCTTATTTCTGAATATGGTTGCGATGAATTTTCCAGAACCTTCTGGTTCGTCACCAGCACTAAAGCCACCTGGAAACATAATAATTTGACTTTTATTGATATGCTTTACAAATGCATTTATACTTTCCTCAATATGTGATGGATTAAGGTTTCTAAATATTTCTATATCTACGCTTGCGCCAGCCATTTCAAAAGCTTTTTTAGAATCATATTCACAATTAGTCCCTGGGAAAGTGGGCATAAATACAGTTGGTTTAGCTATCCTATTCTTGCATACATACACTTGATTTGCTGCATAAGTTTGCTCAATAACTGACACAACGTCAGTTCCCAGATCTTCTGTGAATTCTGTTTTGTCTACTTTGGTATTAAATACATCTTCCAATGTCCCCTTCCATGCCTTAAGCGCCGTCCCCACACTCAGAAGCATATCTCTATACCCAATTATTGGTTTAAGGGCAGTTTTGCCAATCAGATCATATTCAATGCCTTTAAACGCCCCATCCACATCCACATCTGCTTCTAATTCTAATACAAGTCCACCATATTCAGGTTGAAACAACATTTTTTCATCCAAACGGTCCTTGATTACAATACCGATAAAATTACCAAAAGTCATCTTACTCACAGCCTCAGCAATACCCCCATAGTTAACGGTATGCGCTGATATGATTTTCTTATCCTTGATTAATTGGTGGATAGCTGCGTAATTTTTCTTTAACCTTTTGAAATCAGGCAACTCACTGTCATCTCTTAGTAACGGCACCATGACCACATCATGACCTGCGCCTTTGAATTCTGGTGAAATAACATCTCTGATATCTACAACATCAACAGCAAATGATACTAGTGTAGGTGGCACATCTATATCATGAAATGTACCTGACATGCTGTCCTTACCACCGATTGATGGCAACCCCAGTTGGTCCTGTGCATAGTATGCGCCTAGTAAGGCACTAAATGGTTGGCCCCATCTTGATGGTTCGTCATTCAGACGTTTAAAATACTCTTGAAATGTAAACCGAATCTTAGAATAATCGCCGCCAGTTGCTACCACTTTCGCTACAGAATCGATGATGCTATAAACAGCACCATGATAAGGACTCCATGAAGAAAGATACGGATTAAAGCCATGACTCATGATGGTACCTGTTGTTGTATCTCCTTTTTCTAAAGGAATCTTGGCAACCATGGCCTCTGTTGGTGATAATTGATGCTTGCCACCATATGGCATCAGCACACTGCCTGCACCTATGGAACTATCAAACATCGCAACCAACCCTTTTGGAGAACACACATTAAGGTCGGCCAGATTCTCTAACCATTTGGATTTGATATCGTCAATCACAATTTCATTTCTCTCAGTAAAATAACTTTTCTCATTAGGGCTTTTAACTTCGACATCAGTGTCTACATTCGCCCCGTTGGTATCTAAAAAGCCTCTATCTACATTAACAATTTCTTGATTACGCCATTTCATAATCAGACGTTTTTCCAACGTTACCACTGCTACCACCTGCGCTTCTAGATTCTCAGCATCAGCATAGGCAATAAACTGAGCTACATCTTTTGGATCTAGTACAACTGCCATGCGCTCCTGTGATTCTGAGATAGCAAGTTCAGTACCGTCTAAACCTGCATACTTTTTGGGTACTTGATCTAAGTCTATAATAAGACCATCCGCTAACTCACCAATGGCAACAGACACGCCACCAGCACCGAAATCGTTACATTTTTTGATTAATGTGGCCACTTTTTCATCTCTGAATAATCTTTGAATTTTTCTTTCTGTCGGTGGGTTACCCTTTTGAACTTCTGCACCACAGGTTTCAATTGAATCTGTGGTATGCTCCTTAGAAGATCCTGTAGCACCACCACAACCATCACGCCCGGTTTGACCCCCTAGTAGAACAATGATATCACCTGGATCAGATGTTTCTCTTCGTACATGCTTTCTTGGGGTTGCTGCAATAACCGCACCTATCTCTAATCTTTTGGCTACGTAATTTGGATGGTATATTTCTTGAACTTTTCCAGTAGCTAGTCCTATCTGATTACCGTATGAGCTGTAACCATGAGCTGAATCTGTGACTATTTTTCTTTGGGATAATTTGCCAGGTAACGTTTCCTCAATTGGAACAGTAGGATCTGCAGCTCCTGTTACACGCATGGCTTGATACACATAAGAACGACCTGATAATGGGTCTCTGATAGCACCACCCAGACATGTAGCTGCACCACCAAATGGTTCTATTTCAGTGGGATGATTATGGGTTTCATTCTTAAACATCACTAACCATTCTTCTTCGCTGCCGCCAACATCCACTGGCACAATGATACTGCATGCATTGATTTCATCAGAAACCTCAAGATCAAGAAGCTTACCTTCTTTCCTCATTTTCTTCATGGCCATTAATGCCATATCCATCAAGCAGATATCTTTTTCATCTAATCTGTGGCCATATACAACTTCTCTATCTTCAAGATATTGTTGATATGTGGCTTTAACAGGCTTATTATACTTACCCTCTTCAATGGTCACATCTTTTATGGCAGTAAGGAAAGTAGTGTGCCTACAATGGTCTGACCAATAAGTGTCTAGCACTCTAATCTCAGTGATGGTTGGATTTCTCTTCTCGACTTCTTTGAAATACTGCTGGGTATGCTTTAAATCTTTGATAGTCATGGCAAGTCTAAGCTCTTTCCATAACAATTCAACTGCTTGTTCATCTAATCCTATGAAACCATCGATAACCTTCACATCTTGTGGTATGTCATGGATGATCTCCAGAGTTGTTGGTTTTTCCAGTGAACTCTCTCTTGAATCTACCGGGTTGATAATATAACGCTTGATCTTAGCCACTTCACTTAGCGTCATATTACCAGTTAGTGTTATCATGAGTGCCGCTTTTACAGTAGCTTTTTCTTTTGAACTGAGTATATTAATTGCCTGTTCACATGAATCAGCTCTTTGGTCATATTGACCTGGTAGGTATTCAATACCAAATATAATTTCGTTCGGCTTAAGACTTACTTGCTCTTCATAGATCACATCAACTTGTGGCTCTGAAAAAATAGTATGTAATGCCTCTTTATATGCCTGATCAGAGATATGATCCACATCATATCTTTGCAGTATTCTCAAATCATCTAGATGTTCTATATTCAAATGTTCTTTTAAGTCTGAAAGCAATTGTTGACTTTTTATATTACAACCTGCTTTTTTCTCTACATATACTCTTCTTATCATAAAGCCTCCATAGCATTGTTTGTTTCTTACCTTCATATAATACCATCCCGACAATTGTAAGTAAAATAAGTCATCCTAATAGCAATTATTAGCGCAGCTTATATGTAGCTAAGTATTTATTTGATAAATTGATAAATAAAGTCTATAATATTAGTTAGATTATATGTGAGGTGACTTATGAATCAAAAAGATATCAACCTAGAACTATATAAAGTATTCTTCCATGTGGCTAATACCCTTAGCTTCTCAAAAGCTGCTAAACTTCTCTATATTTCACAGTCTGCTGTGTCTCAGAACATTAATGTACTAGAACAGCGACTAGATACTAAATTATTCATCAGAAGCACTAAAAAAGTATCTTTAACCGTTGATGGCAAGTCACTACTTAGATATATCGAACCTGCACTTAACTTAATAGAGAATGGGCAAAATCAGATATCTGATATCAATAAATTAAACTCCGGTAAACTACACATTGGTGCTTCAGACACAATATGTAGATATTACCTTATCGACTATCTAAAGAAATTCCATCAGGTCTACCCCAATATTACAATACAAGTGACTAATCGAACTTCTATCGAATGTGTCTATCTCTTAGAACAAGGTCATGTGGATTTAATCATTACCAACCTACCAAATGATTATATCACTAACAATATGGTCATCCAGCCTGTGAAACAGTTTCATGATGTATTTGTAGGAAACGATGAATTCAGTCATTTGTTTGGTGATACCATATCAATAGAGACCTTGATCAAACACCCCATCTTGATGCTTGAGCGAAACACCACGACGTCAGAATACATACATAAAAAACTGAATAGTCTAGGGTTTGATTTGAAACCGGATGTAGAACTTGGCAGCATCGATTTGTTAATTGATATGGCTAAGATTGGTATCGGAATCTCATTTGTGCCTGATTATTGTCTGTTAGAAGCTAGTAATCTTACAATCATACCTATTGACAACATCTTACCTGCTCGTCAATTAGGCATTATTACAAACAAAAATACACCCATTTCTAATTCCAGTAAAATCTTCATTAAAATGCTTTTATAAAAGGCGACTCCCATAATAGGAATCGCCCCTTGTAAATACAATTTATTTTGTTAATCTTGAACTGGTTCTTGTGAAAAATATTTTACAAATATACTTTCACATGTGGAATTAATAATCACTTCATCCTCATCTGGATACATATCAACCAACTCTGCTTTCAAACCATCTATGATGACAAAATATAGTGAACCAGCATCATAGTCTTCAAGATTTAATTCTTTTGCTTTTAGATATGATT
>JAQICP010000432.1 GCA_027858555.1 Vallitaleaceae bacterium | reverse complement strand
CCATCTTTGATTTTGACTGGCATCAATCTCAGGCATAACCCATTCTAAAGTACCGCCTGTCTCAATTACAACTTGAACAGAGTCAGATACCAAGCCAGTCATCATTTCATTTAAATCATTAGTGCCACTTCCCAATAAACCACCATTATAATAACTGCTTTCTAAATCAGAGCCATTCATATAGATGAGTATAGTCCAAGATGCCTGGTCTACTTGGAATCTTAAGTCATTATCTTCCGTAGACACACTAATAATCTTATACTTATCCAGAACATCTGGCCTATTACTCATAAAAACTGACCCATAGGCTTCATATAAAGTTGTCACTAGTGCTTCATCCAACACACTGCCTTTTGCACCTTTTACAGTTTCTAATATGAGTGCGTCTTCTTCAAGCTCATAACTAAAGATTAATTCTAAATCATAATTAGCACCAGATATATTATCTTTTGCCCTCAGATAAAGTTCTTGATTCTTGCCTATGTAGTAATCGCCTTCAATATCCTTCTCTTTTAGCAGTTGTATAACAGAAACATCTTGAAGAACTTTTCCAACCAAATAACCTTGCTGGATACTAACATACTGAATATCTCCTTCATGTATGACTACAGGCTCTTCAATCGTTGCTTCTGAAATATTGATAGCCTCTTCATTAACAAGCACATCTTCTAAACTATATTCTAAGATGAATTCTTTTCGTTTCAATTTTGGAATAAGATCTTGACCAGCCAATAGACTAACCATAAACTGGTTGTCAATCTCTTCTAATGATGAATTCATAGGTATTTCTAATAACCTTATATCATACTTTGTTGCAAGTGTAATCGTACTAATAATAGGCACATTTAAGCCAATTGAGCTTGGTTTTAGATTCAAAATCAAGGAGTCGTTAACAACATGGAGTTCATAATCAGCAATAATATCAACTGGAGGTGAACTACCTTTTTTAACATTCATGTACACTTCTTCTTCTTCAGTTGAAAAACATACACTTTGAATCTTAAAGCCATCAATCTTAATCTCACTTAAAATATCTTTATCATTGATATAAGCGTTAAGATCTTCGATGTCGATGTTGATAGTTAAGTTTTCATCCTCGTTATCATAAACACGTTCATTATATAGTTGCCAACTAGAAGTAGCTCTACCTTGCATACCACTATAATCAGTTGTCTGAGCATATATGCTATAGAAGGAAAAGATAATAATACCAACAAGAACAACTACTGGAATGATTAGCTTAAACATTTTACCTTTTGGCTTTTTATTTTTCTTTTCTTTAACAGACTTTTTCTTAACAGTTTGTTTAGATGCATCTATATCAGTTGCTTCATTCGGTACAGTTACTTCAATGTGCTTAGTTAATAGTCTCTGTTTAGAACTTTCATCCTGTCCAGTAATCCCAATTTCCTGAGCGTCTTCATGTATTTTAGCTCCCTCTTCAGATTTCGAGAGGTGATCAGCTTCTATTTTTACTGGCGTTCCACAATTTTTACAAAACATATCACTCTCAATAACCTGTTTACCACATTCTTTACAAAACATGACGCCCTCCTTCTATGCTCTTTTTATTATCCATTATATGGTTATTACCTAACCCCTGCATTGTTATCATTTACATACCATGTATGTTAAAATACTTATATATATTTTAACATACTAGACATGCGAGGTACAGATGAAAGAAATAGATATGTACAAACCAGTTAAAACCCTGTTTACTAATATGGGCTACCAGGTGAAGGGTGAAATCAAAGATGTTGATTTGATAGCCACTTCAGATGATGGCGACATCGTAATCATGGTAGAATTCAAGCTCCAATTTGGTTTCAGATTGATTCTCCAAGCTATTAACAGACAAAAAATGACAGATTTTGTCTATGTTGCCATACCAAAACCCAGCAGTAAGATAACCAGATCACAGAGCTTCAAGGAGAAAATCCATTTACTTAGACGTTTAGAACTCGGACTTATTTTTGTCACATTAGAAGATACCCATGAATACGCACAGATTATCGAAGAACCAAGGCCTTATAATAGAGCCATTGCTAAAAGCCGGAATAAGCGAAAAAAAGAAACCTTATTGGTTGAAATGAAAAAAAGACATGGTGATTATAATCTAGGTGGTACTAACGGAAAAGTAATGACCGCCTATAGAGAACAAGCCCTTATCATTGCTCATTATCTACAAGACGGTCCAAAAACAGTCGCCGAAATCAAAGACCTCACCCATAATCCAAAAGCTGGCACAACACTGCTTCGTAATTACTATGGATGGTATGAACCAGTAGAGCGCGGTATTTACGGTCTCACTAGTGCTGGTTTAGATAGTCTTCAAGTATTTAGTGATCTAGTCGCATTAATTATTAATTAGCTAATAAAACCTTTGTTCAGGCCTATACGATGGTTATTCCCTTAGATAAAACCTTTACATTAATCACACTAAGTATTAATAGAATAGCGCCTAATATTAAAAATGCTATCTGCATGGTTAAAATGTCTGATACAAGCCCAAAGATAGGGAAAAGTAATATCATAAAGAAACTGAACATCATACTTTCAAAGGACAGAATCGTTGCTCTTTTTTCTGAAGGTATTAATTTATTAATATAATCCCTGAGTGACACATAAAGAAGGCTATCAACAAAACATAATATTGTGAAAGCAAAAATACTGATATGAATCAGATTAAATAAAAACAACACAAAGGCA
>JAQICP010000395.1 GCA_027858555.1 Vallitaleaceae bacterium | reverse complement strand
TGTCTCATGAAGGCGCCATTGATGTAGATAGTATTTTTAATGTCGGAACTAAATTTTATATTTATTTTTCAATCTATAAATATGGCGATGATTTTTAAACGAACAGACACTGGCATATTGTCATAGAGTGCGATCATTATATAGTGATTGTGAAGGTGAAAGATTAAGTGATACAACTTGACATCACACCTGGGCTGTTATACTATTAGTATAACAATACAGTCGAGGTGATTTTTTTGTTTTTAGAGATTAATCTAGAGTCGGAAATTCCAATTTATACACAAATTAGAAATGAAATTATTAAAGGCATTGCTCTTGGTCAATTAGTCGAAGGTGATGGCCTTCCTTCAGTTCGCCAGATGGCGATTGATATGGGTATTAATATGCATACCATCAATAAAGGCTATAATTTTCTTAAGCAAGAAGGATTCCTCAGTATTCACAGGAGAAAAGGTGTGGTCGTAAATGGACCAGATAAATACCGATACAATGCCGCTTTTCTAGAAATACTGACGGAAAACTTATCGCCAATAATTATTGAAGCTTACACCAGAGGCGTTAGGACAGATACAATAGAGCGGGTTATCAAAAAAATATTATTGTCAGTATCAGTCCCGGTTGAAGGGGGAGACCATGACTAATTATATTCTTTTTACCAATATGGGCACGGTTTTATTTATAAGTGTTCTTTTGTTGATTATTCCTTATTTTACAAGGAGAAGTATTTCTTTTGGTGTCACCATACCAGAATCCGAAAAAATAAAGAACCCTATCAAGCTATGGGAAAAACACTATATGTATTTTGTGAGCCTCATTGGGATTGGCATTGTATTGATTATGGTTATAGTTAACAAGATTTCATTAGATAATGATATCTTGATGGCAATTAGTATTATATTGATTCTAGTTATTGATTTTGGTGCTTATATATATTATCATCGTAAAGTAAAGCTATTAAAATTGTCTGCTCATTGGGAAGTGGAAGCCAGCAACAAAGTAGTGGTTGATATGACCATCCGCAAGGAGACAACCAGTTTTCAACTGGCATGGTACGGACTATACTTGGTAATCATTGGTGTTACAGTGATGATACCGTCCTTGATTTTTGACTCACTACCTGCTCAATTAGCCGTACACTTTAATATGGAAGGTATTGCCGATACCATGATGGCTAAAGAAAAAGCCATATTTCTATTACCAGGTTCACAAATCGGTATGACGTTGATTATGTTTTTTGTGCATATCGCTATTAATTCAGCAAAAGTGACAATTGACCCCGGTAATAAAGAAGCCTCAGCTAACCGGCATAGGATATTTAGGAAACGAATGGCTTTGATACTTTATTTTATTGGATTGATTACAATAATAACACTTTTTGTTACTCAGTTATATGTGGTTGGAATTATTAAAAACCCACAGATTATTATTGTGGTACCAATCGTATTAATGTTAATTATCTTCGTTGTTCTAGGTGCTTTTGTGATAACAACGGGACAAAGTGGATGGAAAATCAATCAGCATAATGAACCTTCGAAGAAGATTATCAGAGATGACGACAGGTATTACAAACTGGGCATCATTTATTTTAATCCTAAAGACCCATCACTATTTGTAGAAAAACGGTTCGGCATCGGCTGGACATTCAATTTCGGTAATCCCATATCATGGATCATACTCGTTGTGATTATACTGATAATGGTTTTATCGGGGCTAAAGGGATAATAAGGCACAATTGCTTTAATATAAACTATTAATTTTAATAATTGAAAAGAGGCATATATGGATATGATGGATATCATGGTTATAGTATTTGCAGTGGTTTTTACTTCAGGTATGTTTTACTATACTTATATGATGTATAAGAAAAAAAGTTTGAGTCCTGAAAACGTTATAGCACTGAAGGATGAAGTGTATCAAGCGATGGTTGACGGCGGCATGAAAGAACTCTATAGAAAATTAGATGACGTGTCTTTGATGGACGCGTATCTGACAATAAAGAAAACACCGGTTAAAAAAGGCCAGATTGCCAGACAGATCGAAATAGCCAGTAAAATGGAAATCATTGCTGAGATTTTTGAAGAAAGGGGCATCACTCCAAAGCAATAGTCGGGTGGAAAAATCGGGTGGATAAGTCGGGTGTATAAACCAGATGTATAACCCGGATGTATAACCCGGATGGATGAACCGTTATGGATGAAGCGTGTATGTATGATGTCGTGATAGTCGGCGCTGGACCAGCAGGTTCTACGCTGGCAAGAATGGTAGATAAAAAATATAAGGTTTTAATTGTAGATAAAAGACCCTTTGATATAAGTGATATGGATGAAAAATGCTGTGGCGGCTTACTAGCTCCAGATGCGCAAAAGATGTTAGCAGAGTTAGGACTTGGCGTACCCAAATCGGTGCTTTCAGGTCCTCAGATGTTTTCTGTAAAAACCCTTGATTTCGATAATGATCTGGTTAGGTATTATCAGCGGTTTTATATCAATGTCAATCGTAATTTATTTGATAAATGGCTTTTTGACTTGATACCTGACCATGTGGATAAGAAGATTAACTGCTGTTATAAAGGTTACACGATACAAGAGGGCACTTATAAGGTTACCCTAAAGGTTAGGGAATATGATAAAAATAGTAGTCGAATGGCTATGTCAGATGATAACTTAGTGGTACGCACTAAGATCTTAATAGGTGCCGATGGCGGCAATTCAGCCATACGTCATCAAGCATTTATTGGCAGGCCACAACCCGACACCTATTTATCGATTCAAAAATGGTATAAGACGCCACGTACTATGCCTTTTTACACCAGTATATTTGATAGTTCAATTACCGATTTCTATTCCTGGTTGATTCAAAAGGATCAACAGTTATTGATTGGAACCACAATTCAAAAGGGTAAGAATCCTAACACCCAATATAACAGGTTGATTGACCGTCTTGTGAAAGAAGGCTATGAGATTGGCGAACCAGTTAAACAGATGGGTACTGTAATACTTAGAACTAGAAAGACAAAACAGATTCAATTGACAAAGGATGGTATCGGTCTGATTGGAGAAGCGGCAGGATTAATCAGCCCAAGTTCAGCTGAAGGCATCAGTTATGCCATTAAATCAGCTGTATATATGGCGGATGCGATTAATCAAAAAAGTGTCACATTTCAAAAAAAATATACAAAAGCTTGCATCGGTATAAAAAGAAACATATGGTTTAAGAATATTAAAACCATGGTAATCTATAATCGGTTTTTCAGGAAACTGGTTATGTTATCAAAAATATTGGCGCTCAAGGGAAATCACCATCATAGCGAAAAGTAAGTATTAAGGAAGAAGTAAGTACGAAGGAAAAAGCAAGTACAAAGAAAATGCAAGTACGAAAGTAAAAGCAAGCTCATATAAAATAATGAAAGTATCAGTAGTAAGATTGTAGAGGAGCTAAGTGATAAAAGACAAAGAGATAGAAAGAACCTATAAGAAGCACTTTACCTATGGCACGATGGTAAAAACGCAGCGACTTTTAACTGGGTTGTGCCACGATGTTTAGTTGGTGGAGAATGACTCAGGTGAAAAATATATATTTCGCTATGCCAAAGACGAGGGTATAGATCATCTTAGGGGCAGTTTTTATGTACTTTTCTTGTAGACTATGGTATAAATATATATAGAACACATTAACAATTAGTGTATTATTATGGACCCTAACCAAAAACAGCAATTTCATTTTGGAGGAAAGGCATGAATCAGCTCATCGAAAAAACAAGGGACTATGCCATACAACAGATTCGGCTTAACGGCAGACCAAAAAGGTATCACTTCAGAGATAGAGTGAGTCATACCAAACGAGTACTGAATTGGGCAAAGCGAATTAGTGAGATTGAGGGCGGAGACATTGAAATCATTGAGATGGCCGTTTGGTTACATGATATCGGATGGGACCATATAGTGAATCACGCCTTAGTGAGTGGAAAGATGTCTAAAGTATTTCTTGAAAGCATTGATTATCCACAGCAAAAGAAGATGAAAGTTTTACAAGCGATTACTTATCACAATAGTAGGAGTAAAGACTTAGATTTTAACATTGAAACTGAGATTGTGAGAGATGCAGATATGCTTGATGAAGTGGGTGCTACAACAATCCTTTGGGATGCACTAGGTACTTCTTATAATGATCAAGCATCTTATGAGATGGTTTATGAGAAATCTGTCAATTTTTATAATCATTTGAAAAACAATCAGAAGTATTTATTAACGCAGACTGGCAGAGCGCTTTTTGATGAGCGACTTGCAGTGTATAAGCAGGTTATTCTAGAATTGGCATACGAATTAAACCTTTAAGGTAGGATTTATGAAAGCAGAAGCATTAGAACAATATATGCTCTCAAAAGAGAAAGCATTCATGGACTATCCATTTGATGATGTAACGCCAGTGTTGAAGGTCGGTAAAAAGATGTTTGCACTTATAGGTAGTATTGGTGGTCTCAGTGTTAGCCTAAAATGTGACCCAGATGATGCCATCTATCTTAGAGATATGCATCCGGCTATCATACCAGGATATCATCTCAGTAAAAAACATTGGAATACAGTAATTCTTGATGGCAGCTTAGAGGATGAATTGATTAAAAGTCTAATTGATCACTCCTATGATTTGGTGGTCAAATCTATGCCAAAGGGAGAGCGATTAGAACTATTTGGTTCTCTTTTGTGAGGCAGGAGGCAGTTTTGATAATTAATATTAACGGGTTAGAGATATATTATGAGACAGAAGGGGAAGGTATGCCTTTGGTCTTTTTGCATGGATGGGGTGGCTCTACTAAAAGCTTCGAAGTCCTTTATAATCATTTCAAAAGCGATTTCAAGGTTTACAATATTGATTTGCCAGGTTTTGGTAGAAGTATGGAACCTGAATTTCCGTGGACCATTGAGGCGTACAAAAACTTTTTAGTCACCTTTTTCGAGACTTTGAATATCACAGAACCTATTATAATAGCCCATTCCTTTGGATGCAGGGTGGTTATAAAAGCAGCTAAAGATATCAATTATAAAAAATTAATTTTAACAGGTGCCGCAGGCATTAAACCAAAAAGAAAAGTATCTTATTTTATTAAGGTCTATACCTATAAATTTGTAAAGTGGTTGAGCTTTTTACCGTTGCTTGGTAGCTGGCTAGAACCTAAAGTGAATGCTTATAGAAAAAAAGCAGGTTCATCGGATTATTCACAGGCATCTGACGTCATGCGAGGTGTGTTGTCTAAAGCGGTTCACGAAGATTTACGACAATATTTGCCATATATCAAAGCACCCACATTATTAATATGGGGTGAACTAGATACAGCGACACCACTAGCTGACGGTAAGTTGATGGAAAAGATGATTAATGACGTAGGACTCATTGTGTATGACGGGTGTACTCACTTTGCCTATCTTGAACAGGCAGGTAAATTCATAGCAATAGCAGATCATTTTCTAAAAGGGGATTAAGAAATGATAACAACGATACTATTCGTAGTAGGGTTAATCACTTGTAGCATATTCTATGTTATTAATGCTATATACTTCATGCATATGTTGCAACACAATTCGTATATGCCTACACGTTATACAAGGTGGATTCATAAAAATTCATTAAAGGCATTCAAATTAGTTCAATTATTTCCTTTAGTAATCACCTTGGGT
>JAQICP010000368.1 GCA_027858555.1 Vallitaleaceae bacterium | reverse complement strand
AATTGGAAAGTATAATAGCAATCGGTAGAGATATAACTAGCAGTAAAAAACATGAAGAACATGTCCATAGATTAGTGTACTATGACTATTTAACCGACTTGCCTAATAGGGATATGTTGCTGGAAAATCTGAATGATTTTATTGAAGAAGCTCTATATACTAAAAATAAATTAGCCGTCATATGTATTGGGTTAGATGAATTTAAAAAATTAAATGACACCTTTGGACATACACGTGGAGATTTGATTCTTAAGGCAGTCAGTACAAGATTGAACCATTTAGTTGGGGAGAAACACAAGTTATACCGTATAGGCGGGGATGAGTTTGCTATTCTGATAAAGGATGCATCAAAAGATGATAAAATAGTAAGATTACTATCTAAAATTGAGGTGATATTTAATCAAGCTATCGTTATTGAAGAGAATAATCTGTACGTTTCTGCTTCAATGGGAATTGCAATTCATGGTCTGCATGGGTTTGATGCCAATACATTAATCGCTAATGCAGATACGGCTATGAACACTATTAAACGTAAGGGAATCGATAACCATGCCTATTTCAACGAGAGTATGAAAGTTGATATCTATAAAAATGTACAGATTGAAAATGCATTACGAACTAGTATCATAAACAACGAACTCTACCTTAATTTTCAGCCTCAGATTGACGCAATATCAGGCAATATCCGTGGATTTGAGGCATTACTAAGATGGCATAACTCGGAACTTGGTTATGTACCACCTGATGAATTCATAATGATTCTTGAATCGACACATCAGATTATTGAAGTTGGCGAGTGGGTACTGAGGGAAGCTTGTGAATTTCAAGCCAGATTCTCTGAAAAAACCGGGCAGAATGTGATTATATCTGTTAATATATCTGCTGTACAATTATTACAAAACAATTTTGTTGATGGTATTAAAAAAGTGATAGAAATTACTGGCATTAAACCAAGCATGTTGGAGCTAGAGATTACATAAAGCCACGTTATGGACGCACTAGATCAAATTAATGCTAAGCTTCAGGCTTTACAGACAATTGGTATTACTATAGCTTTGGACGATTTTGGGACTGGTTATTCTTCGCTGAACTACTTAAGAAATCTGAATTGTGATATCTTGAAAATTGATAAAACCTTTATAGATGATCTCACGAATGACTCAGCTAATGTGGATGTTATTGTTTCTGCGATTATTGGGCTATCGAAGGAACTAGACTTTGATATTATTGCTGAAGGTGTAGAGTATATGGAGCAAGTCCAATTCTTGACAGAAATGAAATGCGATTATTTCCAAGGTTCTTATTTTAGCAAGCCTTTATCTGAAGAGCTTGCTATAGCTTCTGTCAATAAAAATCAGTTTAAAGAAAAAGTAATCAGAAGTTAGGTTGTTTTTAAGCTCATGTGGTGGTATATCCATACAATCCATTGGAATTAGCGAACACTGCTATCAGCGCTCTTTTTTATTTGGATTAGAAGATTAAATACAAACATATTAGATGGTAAATAATAGTAAAAGACCTATAAAAACTATCATTCTACTGATGAAACTGAGTAGTAGAAAAAGATACTATGTGTTATAATATGTCAGGGTAGAATCTTCAACAGAATTTTTATTGAAAGGAGTTGGTAGTATGGATTCGGGACCTGAACGTTTATACTTGAAAAACGAAGTTGCTACCAATCTAAGGATGGATAGCCATTACTTTTAATAAAGAATTGGAGGTATACCATGATTAATGAAGTTTATCTAGCGTTGTTGCAAGAAAAGCGTTTTGCTGAGTTGAGCCGTGAATTAATAGAACAAAAGGAAGCAGATATTGCCGAGTTTATTGATGAATTAAATAGTACCGATGCTTTGCTGGTTTATCGGTTATTACCTAAAAATTTGGCATCAGAAGTATTTGCTTTTCTTGATATTGATAGGCAAACAGATATATCATCTCTGGTTAGTGAAGCTGAATTAAAAGCATTGATTGAACAATTGAATTTTGATGATAAGATTGACTTGATTGAAGAAATCCCAGCCTATGTAGTGGAAAAAATATTAAAAAATGCATCTATAACTGAAAGAAAATTAATCAACCAGTTTTTGAATTACCCAGAAGATTCAGCGGGTAGTTTGATGACCATAGAATTTGTGGATCTAAAACAAGACATGACTTTAAAAGCGGCGATGGAACGCGTTCGCCTTATTGGTAAAGGAAAAGAAACCATATATACATGTTATGTAACTGATTCAATGAGAATCCTAGAAGGCATCATATCACTTAAAGACTTGGTTTTGGGACAACCTGATAAATTAGTAGGTGATATGATGGAAACTAATGTGATTTCAGTTAGTACCCACGATGACCAAGAGATTATTGCCAGTGAATTCATGAAGTACGATTTTATATCTATGCCTGTTGTAGATGGTGAAAACCGCTTGGTAGGTATCATTACAATCGATGATGTTGTCGATATCATTGAAGAAGAAACAACAGAAGACTTTCAAAAGATGGCTGCGATTATACCTACTGATGATGAATATATGGAAGCATCACCATTCGCTCTTGCTAAGAGAAGAATATTTTGGTTGGCTATACTGATGTTTTCAGCGGTTATAACTGAGTTTATTACCAGTGCTAATGTGCATATTACAGGTGAGTTTGTTATCCTGGTATCATTAATGCCTATGCTTATGTCAACAGGTGGTAATGCTGGAGCTCAAGCTTCAACATTAGTCATTCGTGCCATCACCCTTGGTGAGATTCATTTTAAAAATGTGGCTACTGTTATATTCAAAGAAATGCGAGTTGGATTAATGCTTGGTGTGACACTTGGTATACTTAATTTTATTAGATTATATATCATGGGTAAGCCTGTTAAGATTGCCATGGTTATTGGACTAACACTAATCGGGACAACAACAATGGCAGCGCTACTGGGTGGTACATTACCAATCTTAGCTAAAAAACTTAAACTGGATCCAGCCATAATGGCCAATCCGTTAATTACAACAATAACGGATGCGACAACATTAATTATATTTTTCTTGATTTCGACGCTAATTTTGCTCTAATCTTGATTTCTCTTTTAGTTATGTGATATACTGTTACAAGCGGGAGATATACATAATTTATTACTACTCAATAATTAATTATATAAAATAATCTACTCGAGGTCATAAACTAATAATCTGAATAATTATCTAGTATTCAGATTCTTTAAGATTTCCATAAAATAGAAAATGAATATTAAGGCAGGTGATTATGTGAGTGCAGACTTTTCGACGCTTACATTGGCACAACTGAGAGCAAAAGCTAAAGATCTTGGTATGGTAAGTGTTACCGGATTTAAGAAGGCTGAACTTATTCAGTTGCTGACTGATGTAGCAGAAAAAGAAAAAACCAGAGAACAAAAAGAAGTAAAGACAACTAATACTGTATCTGAACCGAGTACAGTAACTACTACAAACACAGTAAAGGGCACAAATGAAAGTGATGTATCGCGTCAACCTTCTCGTGAAAAGCATACTAGTGCCAGTAGGACGAGCGATAAAAGAAGTA
>JAQICP010000275.1 GCA_027858555.1 Vallitaleaceae bacterium | reverse complement strand
TTGTTCATACTAAGCATTAAGGTACTTAGAGAAGAAATCGACTATAAGATATTGGTGATTGTGATGGCTATTTCATCAGGCATCATTGGCCTTATTGGCTTGACGCAGTTCGTCGGCATGGATTTATTTAAAACTGACTTAGGTAGATTTTTGATCAGTTTGACCAGTAGGAATGTGGATATTACGGCTACCAGATATACGGTTGCAGATAGCGTCATCTATAGTACTTTATATAATCCGAATTATGTGGGAAGTTATATATGCCTCATACTACCCGTTATTATCAGTGTGTGGCTAGTTGTCAGGAAGAAGTGGTTAAAATGGCTTGGCGGGGCTTTAATTGTCTTGTTGGCACTGAATATAGCGGGTTCCAAATCACTCCCAGGTTTCATTGGTCTTTTTGCTAGCATGGTCGTGTGGTTGGTATTCAATAGGCACAATATTAAGAAAAACTATAAAAAATGGCTACCAATTATAGGGGTTATCAGTATTGGACTTGGTCTGTTTATTGGGTTGTCCACCGCCGACATTGCTGTGAAGGTCAGAACGAATGTAGGGGAGTTGGCCCAAGTTGTTGTTGGCAGTGAAGTTGTATCTAATACTGAATTAATTGAGCATGTCTATGAATTAGACGGGGGTGTATTCATAGAGACGACTTATAGAGGACTTTATGTTGGTCGGATAGACGCGGCTACTTATGTATTTGCAGATATGGATGCGAATGCCTTGGAATTAATCCCTGATGATTCGGGTTATTATGTGTTTGCGGATGCAAGGTATAATGACCTACAAGTTGAGTTTTTCAACGCAGGGTCCATTATCAAGGTGAATATGGCTGACATACCGGTTGTATTTCAGTTTGTGGGGTCCAAGGTATACGCCTTAGGTCAAAATTATAATCTGTACGATACAGACTACGAAGTGCCCAGCTTTGGTTTCGCAGATCATCAGACTTTTGGTACTAAACGAGGCTATATATGGTCTAAGACCTTACCCTTATTAAAAGACCACTTGGTTGTAGGTACAGGCCCTGATACTTTTGCCATCGTCTTTCCACAGTACGATTATATTGGCAAGACGAACATGTATCATGAACCAGGTCAGATTGTTGACAAACCACATAATATGTACCTTCAGATTGCACTTCAAACAGGGGTGTTATCGTTAGTTATATTTTTGAGTTTCATGATGGTTTATTTTATCTATTTCTTGAAAACGTATAAAGTATACCGGGATGTTCATCCAAGTAAGTTCTTATATCACTTGAATATCGGGATTGCACTAAGTTTGCTTGGTTATCTGGTTGCAGGTATCGGGAATGATACAACCATAGCCACTTCTTCTGTTTTTTGGATATTACTGGGAACTGGCATTAGTCTTCAGATCACCAATCACTTGACACAGGATATAACTGAGTAGCCTTGTGTAGGACTTATCGTTCTGTGATAACGTATGGTATAATAAGGATATCAGCTAGAAAATTGAGTGTTGCTATATATATAAATTGCAGAGTTTAATAAGTATCTTTATTAAAAAGTTGAAATCAATAATTTGTCGAAAATGATTGAACGGTGGTGATGAATAATGATACATTATTTGAGTAAAGGTCGTAATTCTTCGTGAAACTGTACTCTTTGAAGCAAATAAAAAATGCGCATACAATTCAGGAAATACCTGAAAAGGAGGATTAAATAATGACGAAAATATTAACCAGTATTAAAAAAAGTGTAGCTCCGCTGATGATTATAAGCATGATGATTACCATGGTGCCTGTAGACGTATTTGCAGAAACAACATCAGATATCAGCAATCATTGGGCAGAAAGCACCATCCAAAGTTGGATAGATCAAAAATTAATTAAAGGCTATGAGGATGGTAGCTTTAAGCCAGATAACAACATCACTCGAGCAGAATTCATGACCCTAGTGAATAGAGCCTATGGCTTTACATTAGAAGCTAGCATTTTTTATCAAGATGTAGCAGCAAATGTCTGGTATACCAGTGAAATAGCCAAAGCAAAAGCAGCAGGTTATATCTCAGGATATCCTGATGGAACCATGAAGCCAGAAAAAGAAATAAGTAGAGAAGAAGTAGCTTACATCATCATGAAACTAAACAAACTTACAGCATTAGGAGCACCAGTAGTAACATTTGAAGATGCAGCAAGCTTCAACTGGAGTAAAGAAGCAATAGAAGTAGTAACAAGTGCCAAAATCATGAATGGCTATCCAGATAGTAGCTTTCAGCCAGCAAATAACATCAAGCGTGGCGAAGCAGTAGTAGTACTAGATCAAGCACTTAGCTATAACAAAAATAACACCAACTATAGTACAGCAGGAACTTATGGTCCAACCACAGGATCCATCACCATTGCTGGTAACGTCATTGTGACAGAAAAAGACACCATCCTACAAAATATGATAATCAACGGAAACCTAATCATAGGTAAGAATGTAGGAGATGGAAACGTATCACTTAATAATGTAGTAGTAAAAGGAGAAACAAATATATATGGTGGCGGACAAAATAGCATCATCATCATCAACTCTACATTAGGAAAAGTCACAGTATCAAAAGAAAATGGCAAAATTCGCATACTTATAACAGGCAGTACAACCATAGCAGAAGTACAGGCAAATTCCGGAGTAAAATTAGAAGAAAGCAACCTCATAACTAACAGCGCAGGTTTCCAAGAAATCTTCATCGATGCCGAAGAAGATGATACCATAATATTAATGGGAACCTTTAGCAAGGTAGATATCAAAACTCCTGGGTTAAATCTACAATTACCAGCGGGAACAGTAGTAGAAACCTTAGTCTTAAATAAACAAACAGCAGTAACAGGTACAGGAACAGTTACCAAAGCATATATCAAAGCAAGTGGTAGCACCTTTGAAACGGGACCAAAAACAATATATGTGGCAGCTGGAGTTGTAGCACCAATAATCAAAAATCCAACTAGCACGTCACCAGTTGTAATTATTAGTAGCGGTGGAACACCGGCACCAGACACAACAGCACCAGTAATCACAGCAGCAG
>JAQICP010000266.1 GCA_027858555.1 Vallitaleaceae bacterium | reverse complement strand
ATACCAATTTGGACTCTTGAACCATGTCGCGTATGTTCATGATCCTCTTGTTAAATGACTTGGCAAGCTGTCTTGTTTCATCATGAGTCTTAACTTGAATAGCACCAAAAGTTAAATCGCCAGTTGATAACTTCATAGAAGCTTCGGTGATTGCTACAATTGGTTTTGTTAGTTTTCGACCTATGATGAGTGAAATAATAATAACGACTATTAAGAATACTGCTAGGAATATTGCAATTATTAAAACGATATCATTTACAGTATTAGTTGCGCTTAATGTAAAAGTCTCTGAATCAATGGCAAAGAAATCGGTATAATCATATACATATATAACCCAGTCAAATTGTTTGAAGTAATACGCATATACACGTGCTGGGGATGTTTCGTTGCTACCGTCGACCTTGAAAAGACTAGGTACATCTACATAACCGCCTAAAGTTTCATTAGACACAGCGGTAGCTATAATCTCTGAGAATACTTTTTGACCATCTGAAGAAGCAGTGTCTTTTATGTTTTGCCCCACAAGTGAAGGGTCTTGTCCATAAAGAACAGCCACACCGTCCTTAGTTAGGATATTGAAGGATTTACTGCCACCAAATTTCATGTGATCGATTGCATCAATAGCATCTGCCATAGCGACTTCATGGGTTGATGCACCACTTAGTTCATCATTAGAAAAATGTTTTGCAATTGAAGTTGCAAGTTCCACTTCGTTTTTTAGCGTTTCGTTAAAGTGTTTATCTAGTGAGTCTTCATGTAATTCCAAAGTTGCGTCTTTCAGGTTGCCAAGACCGATTAATGTTGAAGCTCCAAGGACAGATGATATTGTGAGAGAAATTATTACTGCCAGTAACATAATTTTAGTGCCTAATTTTTTCATATTAGTTCCCCATTTCAATAGTATTTTTATGCCTTTTCTCCTTAATAAATATAGTTAAGTATAACATAATATAATTAGCCAAACAATATTATGATATTATGATATAGCGCCATAGGAAAAAAATGCTAGTTTTCCATGTAATAGTCCTTATGTATGGGGTCTACAATAACTTTTAGCAGGTAATAATTGTTTTTTGTAAAGATTATAGAATTTTAATATTATTTTTTCATTGGTTTAAAAGGTTATGAATATAATGGACCTAGAAACTCTTTATTGATATGAAGCATCTATAATGGTAGAATATACTAATGTAAAGAGAAAATTAGAATTGAGAAGGTGGGCACATGTCTTTTTTAGAGAAAATATTTGGAACACATAGTGATAGAGAAATCAAAAGGATTATTTCGATAGTTGATGCCATTGATGCATTAGAAGAATCATATAGTAGAGAACATCTGTCGGATGAACAACTAAAGGGCAAGACAGATGAGTTTAAAGTCAGGCTAAAAAACGGTGAGACACTTGATGACATTTTAGTAGAAGCATTTGCCACTGTCAGGGAAGCAGCATGGCGTGTCATGGACATGAAGCATTACAGGGTCCAGTTGATTGGTGGTATCATTCTTCACCAAGGTAGAATTGCCGAGATGAGAACTGGTGAAGGTAAAACTTTGGTGGCAACATTAACCGTGTATCTTAATGCATTAGAAGGCAAAGGGGTTCATGTTGTAACAGTTAATGATTACCTTGCAAGCCGGGATGCAGAGTGGATGGGCGAGGTGTACCAATTTTTAGGATTATCTGTTGGTGTTTTAGTTAATGGCATTGAGAAAAAAGAACGTAAGGCTGCTTATTTGGCAGACATTACATATGGTACTAATAATGAATTCGGTTTTGATTATCTTAGGGATAACATGGTTATTTATCAGCATGAGATGTCTCAAAGAGATTTGAACTATGCTGTTATTGACGAGGTTGACTCTGTTTTAGTCGATGAGGCGAGGACGCCACTGATCATATCAGGCTCAAGTTCCAAATCAACACACCTTTACCAACAAGCAGACATGTTATCGAAACGTCTTAGAAAAGGACGTGTCATAGGTGAAATGTCAAAACTAAGCGCCCTTCTTAATGAAGAGATTGAAGAAGAAGGCGATTTCGTAGTAGATGAAAAAACCAAATCAGTTACTTTAACTGAAGAAGGTGTTACAAAAGTTGAAGCGTTTTTCATGCTAGAGAATTTAGCGGATCCAGAAAACATGGAGATTCAACATCATGTTCTATTAGCCCTAAAAGCGCATCACACGATGCACAAGGATAAAGATTACGTTGTTAATGATGACGAAATCGTCATCGTAGATGAGTTCACTGGCCGTTTGATGCAGGGTAGACGTTATTCCAATGGTTTGCATCAAGCCATAGAAGCAAAAGAACAAGTGCATGTTAAGCGAGAGAGCAAGACACTTGCAACGATAACATTTCAAAATTATTTTAATAGATATGCTAAGAAATCAGGTATGACAGGTACTGCACTCACAGAAGAAGAAGAGTTTAGAGATATCTACGGCATGGATGTTGTTGCCATACCTACTAATATGCCTATTGTAAGAAAAGACCGTGAAGATGTGGTATATAAGTCCCATGAAGAAAAGCTCGTAGCAATAGTTGAAGATGTGGCGATAGCCCATAGCAAAGGTCAACCTGTACTTGTAGGTACGATTACCATAGATGGATCAGAAGAGTTAAGCCGAAGATTACGTAAAAAAGGCGTGCCTCATAAAGTACTTAACGCAAAATATCATGAACGAGAAGCTGAGATTGTCAGTGCTGCTGGTCAATATGGTGCGGTTACAATTGCAACCAATATGGCTGGTCGTGGTACGGACATTAAATTAGGCGAGGGTGTTGTAGAAGTAGGGGGACTATTAATAGTAGGAACCGAGAGACATGAGTCTAGACGTATAGATAATCAGTTAAGAGGTCGTGCCGGTCGTCAAGGTGATCCAGGTGAATCCATATTTTATATCTCACTAGACGATGAGTTGATGCGCTTATTTGGATCTGAAAGAATGAAGTACACGATTGAAAGATTAGGCTTACCTGAAGGGCAACCAATTGCAGCGGGAATTCTATCCAATGCTATAGAAAATGCCCAGAAAAAAGTAGAAGGTAACAACTTTGGTATTCGTAAAAGATTATTGGATTACGACCAAGTTATGAATGAACAACGTGAGATCATATACGATGAACGTAAAAAAGTATTAAGTGGTGACGAGATGAAAGGTGTTATTCTTGGTATGATTCGCGACATTATCGAGCGAGTTGTCAATACCCATTCCAATGGGTTGGATGAGCTAGATGAGTGGGATATCAATGGTCTTAGAGAAAGTTTAAGCAAAATGATACCTATACACTCTTTTGATATGTCTGAAGAAGAACGAGACGACATGACCAGGTTAGCGTTTATTGAGTATTTATATGAAAGAGCTTTAGAATTATATGCAGAGAAAGAGCTTGAATTCGGTGAAATGGAACGTATTCGTGAAGCTGAACGTGTTATACTGCTTAAAGTAATTGATCAAAAGTGGATGGATCATATTGATAATATGGACCAGATGCGTCAAGGTGTTGGCCTTCGAGCTTATGCACAAAGAGACCCACTTGTTGAATATAAGTTTATGGGTTATGATATGTTTGATGATATGACCATTAGCATTCAAGAGACGACCGTAAGAGCGTTATACGGTTATCCAACAGCTAAAAAGATTGAACGGGAAAGAGTAGCGAAAAATATTAGTACGAACAGAGGGCAAGACAATTCTGTAAAAGCCCCAGTAGTAAGAAAAGAAAGAAAAGTTGGGCGTAATGAACCATGTCCATGTGGTAGTGGTAAGAAGTACAAGCAGTGTTGCGGACGATAATTCAGGACAGTTAAGTAAGGAGTGATTAAGTGTTAGAACTAGAGCAAAGCAAGCAAAAGCTAAGTTCATATGAACGTAAAATATCTGAAATGGGTGTTTCACTTTGACTTGAAAGATGCTAAAATAGAACTAGAGAACTTGGAAGTACAAGTTTCACAAGTAGAATTTTGGGATAACCAAGAAAATTCTACTACCATATTAAAAAGAATCAAAGAATTACAAACCAAGATAGAAAGTTTTGAAACCCTCAAAAACACCTACGACAGCATGATTGAATATATCGATATGGTGATTGAAGAGGAAGACGATTCACTAGCCCAGGAGTTACTGGGGAATATGGAAGATTTCTATAAGAGTTATGAAGAACTAAGAATAGCGACCTTGTTATCAGGCATATACGATACTAATAATGCTATAATTTCATTACATGCTGGTGCTGGTGGCACTGAGTCCTGTGATTGGGTAAGCATGCTATATAGAATGTATGCCAGATGGGTTGATCGTAAAGGCTTCACCCTAGAGGTATTAGATATGCTTGACGGCGACGAAGCTGGCATTAAATCTATTACCTGTACGATTACAGGTGTGAATGCATACGGTTATCTAAAATCAGAAAAAGGTATTCATAGATTGGTGAGAATATCGCCATTTGATTCAGCAGGCAGGAGACATACATCATTTGCTTCTTGTGATGTGATGCCAGAGGTAACAGATGAGGCCGCAATAGAGATTAAAGATGAAGACATTCGGATTGATACCTTTAGAGCAAGTGGCGCTGGTGGACAACATATCAATAAAACAGATTCGGCCATAAGAATAACGCACCTTGAAACTAATACTGTGGTGCAATGCCAAAACGAGCGGTCTCAGCATAAAAATAAAGATCAAGCGATGAAGATGCTTAGGTCTGCATTAGCTGAAATTCGAGAACAAGAAAGATTAAATAAACTCCAAGATATTCGTGGTGAAGTCAAGGATAATAGTTGGGGGAGTCAGATTAGATCATATGTCATGCATCCTTATAGTATGGTTAAAGATCATCGAACTAACGAAGAAAAGGGCAATGTCCAGGCCGTAATGGATGGCGATATAGATGCTTTTATGAATGCGTATTTGAATTGGATCACTTCAAAAAAATAAGGTATAATTTCTAAGGAGGAAGTCAGATGGCAGTTCTACAACAAGTTGTATTTAATTTGGACAAAGAAGAGTATGGACTAGATATTGTTAAAGTTAATGGTATCGAGAAGTATCAAGAGGTGGTTAAAGTTCCTAATTCACCTGATTATATTGAAGGTATGATTAATTTACGTGGAGAGGTTCTACCAATTGTCAGCCTTAGAAAGAAATTTAACTTGCCTATAAAAGAGTATGATGAAGAAACTAGAATTATTGTTGCTATGACTGATGATATTAAAGTCGGCTTACTAGTTGATTCGGTATCAGAGATTCTTAATATTGAAGAAGAACTAATTGAAGTGGTACCTAAACTTGTAGCAGGAATCGATAGAAGATATATAAAGAGTATTGCTAAAGTTGACAAAAGGATGATTGTTTTAGTTGATGTCAAATTACTAATTGATGATGAAGAGAAGATATCACTTGGTAAAGCGGTTGAAACAGTAACAACTAAGTAATGTAATCTAGGAGACAAGGTAACTTGTCTCCTTTTTAGTGCCCATATATGGCAATATACATGGACAGGCATATAAAAAGCCACTATTTCGCTAGACAAAAGTCGTGAACATGGTCATAATTATATTAAGGGATTTTATTAGGAGGTTAATATGGCCGAATATAAGGTAACGGATATAGAAGATTATAGTTCACACCAATACGTCATAGTCACTCTAGGCACATTTGATGTGATTAAAGATAGCAATTCTTTAATTGCACAGACTTCCTCTGCAAAAAAAATATGGGAACTTTATAAATTCATGCTATCATTTCGTGAGAAGGCATTTACACCAGAGGCTCTTTTGGATCATTTATGGGTATCAGAAAATTACACTGATCCTAAAAGCACATTGCGAATGCAGATGCATAGACTTAGACAGGTTCTAGAAGAAGACCAAGTTAGCGAAGAACAAAGAACATTATTATATATTAACGGGTATTATAGATGGAATCCCCAATTAGATATACGCCTTGATGTTGATGTTTTTGAAGACCGCCTTAATCAAGGTGACCATCTAGTTGAAGCTAATCCTGACGAAGCACTTGCAAATTATCTAAAGGCACTAGACTTATATACTGGTGATTATCTACCTGAATGTGTAGGTCATTATTGGGTGCTTCCCATAAGAAATCAATACAGACGCTTATTTTTAAAAGCTATGTATAGTGCAATCAATCTACTAAAGTTAAAAGAAGACTACGATGAAATAATTAAGTTGTGCCATAGGGCTATTCTAATAGATATATATGAAGAGATGTTTCATATTAATCTGATGGAAGCCATGTATATGAATGGTGAACAAAGACAAGCACTAAATCACTATGCTCACATTACTGCGTTTTATGATAAAGAAATGAGTGTTAAACCATCTCCTCAGATGAAACTTATGCATAAAAAATTGTTGCTATCTAAAGACGAGGTTTTCTCTGAAGATACTTTGAACGATATATTGGAACCTGAATTGTTTATAGAAAATGCTTTTTTCTGTGAGGCCGAAGCGTTTAAGGCAATATATAAATTAGAACGTAGAAGAAGCGAGCGGACCGGTGCTGATTTTAGTATCGGGGTACTAACTGTGGCGAATAATAAGGATGATACGCATTCACAAATAGTACTCAGAGCTAATCACTTAAAAAGACATTTGATGGAGCATCTACGAAAAGGTGATACATTAACAAGGTGGAATGAACACCAATTTTTGGTATTGCTCCCTGAAGTTAAGAAGTCAAGCATGGAAGAAGTGCTTCGAAGGGTACTGACTGCTAATG
>JAQICP010000115.1 GCA_027858555.1 Vallitaleaceae bacterium | reverse complement strand
CCATTATCGGAAATAATATTTTTTCAATAAATAATTTTACAAAATCCATAATTTTACTCCATATCAATTTGATTGTTTTAAAGGCCCTATATAAAATACCTTCGTATACGTATATAGCTATTCATAAAAATCATTATTAGTATACATGTAGTACAATGGCAATAGTATAACCTGATTTAAAGGCAAAGTGAATGTTAACACTATTAGCTTCATTTTACATGCTCAAGGAGCAGAAAAGAACCACATCAAAAGTTACCTTCTTAGCGTTATAATTAATATTGAATATACCCATATGCATTATGGCTTATATCGTCTATTTTGATTGTTTGAGGGAAAATCTAGATATTTCTTCCTTAAGAATCCCAAATAACAAAATACCAATTCCATATACAGCAATTGCACTAACAATAATAATGATAAAAGATAAAAGATTCATAGGCAGAAAACTTTGAAGCAATATAATCACACCAACCATCAACCCATTAATCACCAATAGCCTTATAATGATGCTAAATCCAATGTGCCAGCGTAGAATCTTCGATCTTCGAAAAAAGGATAATAGAAAATAAATACAGAACCCAATCAAAGTGGTGTAGGCCGCTACTAGATAACCATACTTAGGTACTAATAATATGTTCAATATCAAATTAATAATGGCTGCAATCATACAGTGTATAAATATGGGCACAGTAGTGCCCTTTAACTCATAACCTTTATTAGCATACTCTGACATACCATAAAAAACCATAGCGAATGCAATGATTCCTATGATTGAATGTCCAGGGGTATAGCTCTCTTCTAGAAACAATTTGGATAAGTACTCCGACATCATATATAATCCAGTAGAAGCAGGTATAGCTATAATGCTAAAATACTTAAACCCAAATGATATGGTCCTCTTAGCGCCCTCTTCATCATGATCATTCCAAAACTTCAAGACCTTTGGGAAAACAGATCGATTCATACCTAACATAATCATGGTAAATACGGATGCTGCAATTGTATAATTAGCTTTATATATACCATTAGCCGCATCCCCTTGAAATATGGTTATAACATATTGGTCTGAAAAATTCAATAAGAACATCACAAGGCTAAGGCCAATTAAAGGATAACCATATGTCATAAATCGTTTTAACAACGATTTATCGAAGGATTTAAATGAAGTGTATCTAAAGATACCAAGCCTCTTAATTGCTATGGTCCCAAGTATGACATCTATAAGTCCTTGGCCTAAAATCAGACTAACAATATGACCATCCATAACATAATATAGTATTAAAGTCAGTATTGGTTTCAATATAGCACAAAGAAGTACTAACTTAATATTTAGAGCTCTCTCATCTAAATATAAAAGTAAGTTTATAAATAATTGATTCATACTATAACCTAATAACAATACAACAAGTGTCAGTAAAAACCCAACCCTTAAAACCATAGAATCAATATTCAAAACTCCTGGTAATAATGCTAAAGTAGACACTGCAATAACACTGATTGCAAGAAAAATACTACCGCAAGCATACACTATTGTTGAGTAGAAATTTTCCTTGCTTGTGCCTTGTCCCGTTACTAATTCCTTTGAGAACCTGAACCCTGCCATACTGATCCAGCCGATTCCCATTAGATATAAGATACTGATTGTGGCAAAATAGATACCATAGCGACCAAACTCTGCTGGTGCAAATAAAGAAACATATAGTTTTAGAGCCATGATGCCAGCAAGGCCATCAATAATTTTTATTGGCAGATAGCCAACAAGTGAGTCATTATAATGTTTAAATATGTGTTTGATTTTCATATCATTTGCTCAACTATTCCACTTCTATTTTTGGGTAAATATTTCTCACATCATAAGTCAATTGATGATTACTAATGTAAAAATCTAAAATGTAAAATGTATCATTCAAATTAATCTTATGGTCGTTAATATGATACCACAAGCCATTCATCGTGATATAGCGGATACCATTCTCGAAAGAAACTTCAAAATCATAACCACTAGCATTAACATAGAAAATCTGCTTTGTGCCTGTCTTAGCAGCATAGTTTTCCATGACAGTCTGTAATAACTCGCCTTCACGTTCATCTTCAAAGGTACTTCTTGGATCTTTATCCCCGATTATAATGATATTATTTTGAGAGGTCGCTGTGAGTGCCTGTTCAAAAACTTTCCATTGAGTTGGGTCAGTTAAAAACAGGCCACCTTTACTTGTCGCTAGTTCAATAACTCTTACATCTGGATAATCAATAATCTTGTAACTGTCGTTCCAGATAATGACTTCAGCTGCAACAGATTGCTTATCGATATTAGTTGGACCTGCAAAAAAGACAACGTCGGCCCTAGATACCTCTTCATATACTTTTGATAGCACCACCTCATCGAGTAGTCGATTTCGTCCTGCTGTAGCACCAAAAATTGATATTTGTGTGTTATAAGTACTAGGTTTCTTCAATATAGGATCATTGATGAATGGTTCATAATCAAACATAAATCCCTCACTACCATAATAGCCCGTTGTAGCTAAATCATCGATATAGACTGTCCCACTAACCAACCCTGCACCAGTATAATTTAATTTTACACTTGCCACTGTAATCGGATATGCCATTGATGCTAAATTACCTTCATAATTAATCCAACCAGTATTGCCAGTAGTGCCCGTAGTAGTTTTTGCTATCAAAGGAATTTCATAGTTTTCATTATTGTCGTCATTAATTACCAAGGATATGTCAAAATCTTGTAAAACACCCTTGGCATATAAATCAATCTTAGTAACAGGATCTTCTATAACAACACCTTCCACACCAACAATAACTTTATTCTCATATATATCCATCGGATCGATGTAGTATGAAATCGCTAGGCTTGATTGCCCCGCATAAAGGGTTGACTGGCTTAAACTCACATGGTTATTAACATTAATTGCTGTTATGTCCTCAGCAGTTATTGGGTTAATATCTTCTTGAAAACGATTCATGAGTACAACCGGATTAAAAATGTCAGCTGTTTCAAATCCAGAAATCGTCAATTCTTCAACGCCTATGGTTACATATGTAGTCACTGAGCGACTACCGGCAGTTACGACCACTTTAGTAAAGCCACTTTTTCCCGTAGGAATAAATATCCCGTTGCTAAAGCTACCAATACTTTGGTCTGTCACTTTATAGGTAATTAAACCTGCTGGGACTTGATCTACAAACCCACCAACTGAAGTGCCTGTGACACTAAACTTGCCTGTTTCATTTTTATTTAGAGACAAGATGGCAGGTGTCACATCAATATCATAGAATGTATTATAACTACTTATATTAACAGAACTGGCTATATTGCCATAGTAGCAGGTGATTTTACCTGTACCAGCTATTGTGGGCGTAAACTTAAGATCACTCCAAGTCCCTGAAATACCTAGTGCGATAAAATAGATATCGTTTTTGCTAATGTCAATTGTATTGTAAGTACTGTCATAGCCAATAACACTAAACTGTATCGTATCACCTAAAAACACTGTACGCTTATCAGGTATTAATTCAATGGTTATGTCATCTGTAGGTGGGGCATTAGAAACGAAACCTAACCCATTAACAACACGCCTCTGTGCACCATCTGATGGTATATTAAGCACATCCACACTATTATAGCCAAGTTCAGTTCCCACAATAGTAGAAGAACCACCACCATCTAGGTGCATTGCTTCTGTCACACCATAATCCAATAAGTAACCTGCTAATTCTTCATGGGTGGCACCAATACTGCTGCCCCTGCCATCAACCACCATAGCAATCAGATATCGACCATCCGCAGTCAGGCCTAGTGCACTTCTTGGATGTCTTATGTTAGGTTCTACTACCATGCTAGTCGGCGTTACTAATTGACCATTTTGAAGGATCTTTCCACCACCGGTGAATACCATTTTAAGATTATCCTCGTTTATGGTTGTGTCAACACTAAGTTCTAAAGCTGTCCCTACTTTAAGAGGCGTTAGATAATCAGTATTGGTACTGTTTATAACAAGACTTTTCGGCAATACAATAATGTAACCATCTTCTGGAATGTCTACATTTCGTCCAGGTAAAGCTTGCCCTGTAACTATTCCATTAGTCACAATAATTTTATAGGTGTCAATAATCGCTGATATCTCGCTTGTATTCGCGCCAGCTTTCGAGTTGAATATAATAGGATATGAGGTTATATTTGTTGTTCTATTAATCCCAGAAACATACAACCTAAAATTATTTCCTGCGTTAAGGACGATTGAAGCGCCAAAGAAATCGATATACATTTGATTACCATTATCAATTATACTAGCAGCTCCAGAGGCCCCCACATTATAATTATGTTGAACTGTAACATAGGTATCATCTTCATACTCATCACCTATGATATCGGTTTTAGCATAGTTAGTATTAAAAAATGACCCGTTGATTCCAGCTACAACATCTTCACCATTTAAAACTAAATCAGTCAATTGGTTTTTAGAACCATAACCATCAATGCTCCTCAAAATATCTAATGATACATATGGGTTGTTTAAATCCATTTTTATGACATGAATATCAACCCATCCCTTACTGGTTAAAAATGATGATTCTTCGTAGACAACCCCTTCGGCTACAATCTGGCTTTTTCTTTCTTCTCTATATATATCTTCATCTCTTATCGTTGCAAATGAAGGAATATTCGTAACTGGAAATATGATTAGCATGAGTATGGCAATTAAAACTATATTTTTATGCATATTGATACCTCTCTTGTTTTATTAAGATTTTTCACTCGCAGTAATTGATCTGTTATTAATATCTTTCCTTCCTTAATTATATCGACAATTAATGCTAGCTCATTATATCAAATAAATGTGAGCTATTCAATTTATTCATATTAATTTAATAAATAAAAAGCTACTTAACTTAATAAGTAGCTTTCATGCTATGCCTGATATGTGATTTATGCTTTCTTCTTAAATATCTTATGTCTGAATATACCAATATTCATAAGCACACTATACAGTGCAAATATAATTAATGTCAGTATATAGTAAAATGGCTTTCCCTGTGCATATCCAAGTTCAGGTACAGCTAGTATGACCATGAGTGGAATACCAAAGAAAACAGCATACCCACTTCCAAGAACAATATGCTCAATAACGTTGCTTTTCGAATACGGGTCTACTTCTTTAAGGAGTGCAATGCCTGTTGTTACATTACCCGTCCATGTACCATATAAGGCCACCATATGTTCAAGAACATACTCTTTATAGATACGCTTAACATAGAAAAAAACGAATAACATGGTTGCCACACCACCTACTGTGGTGATTACTAGCACTGGTACCAAATAAGCCTTTAGTGCTTTAATAGATATGGCCGTAAGTGCCGCTGCAATCATAATATCAAACGATGCAGAAGATATCTTCTGTAATAAATAATTATCAGCATAATTAACTTTCAATATCTGTTTACTTCTGAATTTATCAAGTATTGCTCTGACCATTAATGCAAATAAAGTACCGAACATGAAGTTGAAACCCCAGAACAACCTAGCTACAGTAGTTCCAAAATTACCAAAAAACTTAACTGCCAGCCATTCGAATCCCGATAAAAAACCAAATGTCAGCATATATACAACACCTATTAGAATTAATTGCACTGAAAAATCGTCAATATGAATGCTTTTTGGTACAGAGCCTGTTGCTTCCACTTCAATATCCGAATCAATATCCACAACTATAGTAGGGTCGAATTTTGCATGTTTTATCTTCGCCTTTTTCACTAAGAAATTCATAAATGGCACGCCACCCATGACCGCCCATATAAATCCAATAGCAGCAACCGATAAACCGATGTTACCACCCTCTTTAAAAACATCATATACTTCCCATGCTGATCCAGTTGATTACGCTTGTCCAGGTCCTTGAGCAAACCCAAGTGGTAATAGCAATCCTACATTTGGAAATAAATCCGGGTAAACAAAATTCATCAACAATAACGCCACACCAAATCCTATTACCGCCTGAAATATATACGCATTAACAATCATAAACCCCGTTGTTACATTATCTGTATTATGGCTTTTGCCTCTATCTTTTAAAGCCAAAGAAATAAATCCTACTGCCATCAGATGATAGATCATCATTTCTAACACCTCTATATCAAAGTGCAATAACCCTAGTAACTCATCGCCTAAAATAAAACCAATTGTGCCTGCAATAATTGCTGTCGGTACCAAGTGTTTTTGGTACATTTTAAAATTCAACTTAATAACCATTGCCACCCCTAGCAAAATGGTTAGGTAGGTGAAGTTAATCAAAACATCCCATCCGTAATTAGCTGCCATAAAATTCCTCCTATGATATTTATAAACTCACACTTCATATTACAGCACGTTACTTTAAAATTCAATATAATTTATCAAGATTTAATATGGTAAGAATAACTTATGCTATCAGTGCACAGATGCAGGACAAAGCGAACCTCAAGTTCGCGTCTTATCCATCAAAGTATCTTTCAATAGGGGGATAAGTTGTTTAGGCATGGAAAGTTCCTATAAAAAAAACAAGCCCAAGTCAATGGCTTGGGATTGTTACTATATATTGATAACTACTGTTATTGATCATTAACATTCATGTACTTAAATATACCTTTCAATGATACAATCACCACACCACTTGCTATTGATACAAGGGTCCCTTTAAATAAGTTGAATGGGGTAAGTACAGTAACTACCATATCCCAATAGGATGCTGGTGTGCCTTCAGGCAAATAGACTGGCAGCGCAATATAGTAATTAGTCACACCTGCTACAATCACCATGGCTATAACACCAACAATCATACCAATAACTAACCTGACATTGGTTTTTTTAGTTCGGTATATAAAGATAATCGGTAAAATAAATGCAATTCCAACTATGGCATTCATCATCTCCCCAATACCACCTGAGTAAGATCCATTAATCAGTAGATTCAATACATTCTTAAGTATCTCTAATAATATACCGACCACTGGTCCCAATGTTATCCCACCTACTAATGCAAAAGTGTCGGAAAAGTCCATTCTTAAAAATTCAGCAAAAAAAGGTACTGGAAATTGAAAGAATACATAAAAAATAGTTGTGAGTGCTAATAATAAACCGGAGTATACCAATACCTTTGTCTTGTTTCTAGTTTCTGAATATGCTTGATTATTTGTTTTTTTTGATTGATTCATTTTAATTCTCCTTTTTTAAGAGATATTCTCCAATGGTAATTCATTATGATCCATACTAAAAAAGGTCCCAATATTAATCAGGGACCTTGCATGCATGTATCTATCATCATCTTCTTCCATCCAGACTTTACTGTCGGTCTTGGAGTTACACCAAGTCAGCCGTTAGGCTCGCGGACTATCACCGCCGGTCGGGAATTTCACCCTGCCCTGAAGAGTTCTCATATTTATTTTTGTGTTTTTAGTATATGATATATTCATTTTAAAGTCAAGCTATTCATAAAACTTGATATTATAAAAACTTTAGGAAATGAATCTATATCATTGGTGATTATTTTAAAGAAAATCACCATCTAGAATTATTTCACCCCAATAATCAGGGCCAACCAAAACCGTATAAGCATCAACCGGTGAATAGTCGCTTCCTTCTATAGCCAGAATTTCAAAAGGGAAGTGATAGTAACCACCGTCTGTATTATTGCCCCAAAGATATAGAGCGATTGCATTTGGAATGTTATTAAAATCAGCAGCAGTCATATAATTACCTGTTTGGTAATTAAAGAAATCAGCAGCATAATCACTGTAGTAATCAGGATACTCACCAACAATTTCATGTTCCTCGGTAAGACCAGTAGATGTACTGACAATATAGAAATATATAGCATTAGAGGTTTTTGAAAGTTCACTTATATAACCAGTACCCTCAAGTTGCAGATTAAGCTCATTCTCAATCTCTAGGTTACTAGCATTGGCTGAGATCTCCATTTGGGTTTCAAAATCATCATTCAAGATGAAATAAGCAATATCATAAAAGCCATCTTCATACATATTAATACTAGATTCACCTGGATACAATGTGACGCCGTGAACATAAACAGATTCAAAATTTTCTATGATATCATTGGCGTTATTATCGTTATTAGTGTTGTCATTGTTTGCGTCATTATTAGCATCGTCATTATTAGTGTCGTCATTATTAGCATCGTCATTATTAGCATCGTCATTATTAGTGTCGTCATTATTAGTGTCGTCATTATTAGTGTCGTCATTATTAGTGTCGTCATTATTAGTG
>JAQICP010000108.1 GCA_027858555.1 Vallitaleaceae bacterium | reverse complement strand
AAACTCTGCTGTATGGAACGCACTTCCTTTACTTTCGAAAATTGATAGGTAGTGTGCACGCCTTCATCGATACCTTGTGCCATCTGTGAAGTGGTAATCAGATCTCGGCTCATTCTTTTGCTGACATATAGACCTATGATAATGGCAATAACCAGCACTATAACCACCGAAAAAATAGAATTCATCAACAATGCGCTCTTAAATAACACAGTAGCACTAGCGTCCTCAACGGTACCATATCGAGTAATATTCAGATACCCGATGGTCTCACCATCAACTATAAGATCGACCCTATCTGTTTCTTCGAACAACTTGTCATTATGCCTGCCCATCATGCCGCCGCTCATCATGCCACCATTGTTTCGCTCATCTGTCCGATCTACCGAACTAACTGAAACGACTAATTCTTCAGCGCTATCATATATAGCTATGGCAATAATAGGCTCTATCATGTGGTTTTCTAGTTCTAAAGACATCTGACTCAATGATATATCAGGTTCACTGAGTGCTCTGGTTGAATAATCAATCAACTGTGCGTAGTGAATTTCGTAATCCTCAGTCATATAATTATTAAAATACCGTCCCATTAGACCACTGAAAATCAGCGTGTTAATAATGATTGCTATGATTGAAATGAGTATTAGAACATATAACCATTGCCTTTTAACTGTCATGTGATTTACCTCCAGTTATATGTTTTGTAATGCTATTCACCTTCTCTTGGAATTTGTTTTCTGTCTTATCAGTTGAAATAGGCACGCTTTTTGAATGGTCGTTTTCATCACCTTCAAATATATAGCCTGCGCCATATTTTGTTTTCAGATAGACCGGGTTCTTGGAATCAACTTCTATTTTCTGTCGAATACGTTTAATATAGCTATCAATATTCCTATCATAGCCTTCGTAATCATATCCGAAACTTAGTTCCATTAATTGGGTTCTTGTGAGTACTTGGTCTTTGTTCTTAAAAAGAGTGACAAGCAAATTATACTCAGCTGATGTGAGTATAATTTCTGTATCATTTTTATATAGTTTCATTTGCTTTGGAAATAATTTTAAATCACCATGTGTATAAACATCCTCTTCTGTTTGAGGATAGGTACGTTTTAGAAACACTTTGATACGGCGCATTAATTCTCTGGGACTAAATGGTTTCACCACATAGTCATCTGCGCCGATATCAAAACCTTTCACTTTATCAATCTCTGATTGTTTTGCTGTTAGCATGATGACTGGGACATCTGATATTCTGCGAATCTCTGCAAGAACGTCATAGCCATTAATCCCTGGCATCATAATATCAAGTATAACAAGGTGAAACTCTTGTTGATTAAAATAGGACAGTGCCTCAAATCCGTCTTTGGCCTCTTGAAACGTATAATGCTCGCTGACTAAGTATTTGGCAACCATGTCTCTAATTTCTTTTTGATCTTCAACCAATAATATATGATATTGCATGTTTCACCTCGTTAATCATTGCTTCTATTATAAATCTCTTGTATCTAGTTCATCATCAAACATTGGGCATTCATCAAAATTGTCGTTAGTATTACCACGACCTCTGCCGCCCATGTGTCCGCCACCCATACGACCGTCATTCATGTAACCCTCACTACCGTCATGCATGCCACTTAACCATACTTCACTTGTAATACCATCTACGTGAATCATACCCACAATTGTGTCGCCATCAGTAACATCATATACATAAAGTCTAGAAACATCACTAGTACTGTCAATAAATATGTGCTCTTCTATAGTATAACCTTCTAAGCCATTTGACTCAATATAATCTTGAGCTAGTGCCAATGCTGCTTCAGAACTAATTAGATCGGCTACGTCATAATCATCATAGTACGCATCCATTTGGTCCATCATCCTGTCATGAAAATCGCCATATTCACCGTCACTATATTCATCATCACCGTCTTCAAAACTACGACCCATCATACCACCTGCTCTGCCACTTGCGTTATTCGCACTGCCGCTATTACCAGCAAAAGCACTACTTACAAGAACAGCTGCAAGTGCTAACGTTACTACCACTACACTAATTATTATACCTTTTTTCATAATCTACCTACCTTTCAAAATTGTGGCTTTTTTAGCCAAATATTCATCTTCTGTAATTTCACCGTGTACGTATTTCAATTTCAGACTTTCTAGTGCCGGACTGACTGTGATGTGCTTTTGTCTGCTATTAAGCAAATATACGATCAAGACAATAACTGCAATTGTGATGACTGCCATAATCAAGTAATGCCAACCACTGTTCATAAAATCAAATCCAAAAAAATCTCTATCGTAAAAATAATCTCTACCATGCATATATAATTCCTCCTAGTTCATAATATTCTTTTTCATTTTGACGTAAGTTTCTTCGTCTATTTCACCATTGATATATCTGGTGTTAAGTGCTTCGAGTGCTGTTGTTTGTGTGTCCATGTGATGCGACATATTTCCATTCATATACGGTTTTTTACCAAATACCCATACAAGAATAACAATTATAAGAATCAATCCAATAAACATATATGTGACCTCCTTTTGCTTTCTAAACTCATTATGCCGTGTAATTATGTCACAAATATGATTATGTAAAATTGCCGTTGTAAAATAAGATCATAAAGAAACATCCTAAAAAACATCCCCCTCTAGAGATAAGATTAATTAATTATTAAGTTCTGATCTAAACATAGGTCCAAATAAAATAATTGCAATTACGCTGATAC
>JAQICP010000074.1 GCA_027858555.1 Vallitaleaceae bacterium | reverse complement strand
GTTTAGTGTCATATGACAAAGTGACTCTAATACCTAAATCATCATTTTTAAGCCCGGCATTAGCCCATCCAAGAGCACTTACTTGAGGTTTATGATAAAAAACTTGTTCCTTGTATGATTTTTCAGGCGCTTGGCATTCTCGATAATTAGATAATCCCTTTACAGCTTCTAAGTCTCTGGTAATCGTCTCTGTCGTATCGATTATTAATTTAGTATTACTATCCAGTAGTGGATAACCGAAATTGCAGTGATATAACAACATAAATGGAGATGTATCAAAACCTTCATTTTCAATTGAATCATGAATCTCTATGATATTGTCGTAAAGTCGACTAACAATCTCACGTTTCAGAACAATGTTTTCTCCAAAAACTCTACTTTCTCTAATCTTTCCTGAAATTCTTATGGTGTATTTACCATCCTCAAACTCTTGACTAATGCATATATCCGAACCTCTAAGACTTGTAGCTCTTCCATGTAACCCAAGTTTTTCACCATTATCTGTACACGGCGCTCCAAAATGTGTTAAGCCACATGTTGTTAACAAGCCACCTGTGAAGCTTCTAAGAAAGCCAAGTCCTTCCTCTTCATAACTATAGACTGTTGTTAGCCCTGTCTTTGATATATATGAAATAGGTATGCCTTTATAGGTCACACCTGCAATATCTATTGCACGATCTAGTAAAACCGTATAGCTTAATTCACCACATTGAACCTGAACAATATTACTACCTTTAGCAGGTCCTTCTGCAACGATCATCCTTCTAGCATACGCTAGCTGTTCCATGCTTCCGACTCGAGTCATAAGCTCTCTTTTGTCTAACATTTGAAAGCACTCCCTAACACTTTAATTTTAGAAGATACGACAGCTTTCATGGCAGATTTACCTATCTTCATTAAAGGATGATAATCTTTCCATGTTGGATCGTTTTCTAACGTAATTCTAATTTCATCAACTGCAGCTTTTGAAAGGCCTGTATAATAATTCACTTTACAGATTCCCCTTTTTACAGCTTCCTTCAGGTCCTCATTAGAAATCCCTGAAGAACCATGCATGACTAAAGGCTTTGAAGCCAAACTATTGATGCTTGATAATAAATCAAACTGCAAGTTTGCAGTTGCTTTGTATTGACCGTGTGTATTACCAATAGAAACCGCTAGGCATGAAACTCCTGTCTCTTCTATGTACTCTTTTGCTTCAATAGGGCTTGTGAATAAAGGTTTATCTTGAAAGTTAGCTTTCATTGCTTTTTCAGCTTCATAGTCTTTAGACCCACTGGCTCTGCCAACAAACCCTAATTCACCTTCTACTTCTACCCCTTTACTTTGGCAAAATGCCACCATCTCTTTCATTTTGCTTACATGTTCATCATATTTAAGCATTGAAATATCAAACATAACCCCGTTCATACCTGAGTTAATCGCATCTTCCACAACTTCTTTGTCATAGGCGTGATCCAGTAATATAGCGCCGTCTATTTCAGACGCTTCAATAGCTGCTTTCATCATAGGCACCATTCTATTCATATTAATGTATGGTAAGTGAATTTGAGCTATGGCAAATATGACTGGTGATTGATTTTCTTCAGCTGCTTCTAAAACAGCTTCAAAAGATTCCATATTCACAATATTAAAACAACCCACAGCATATCTTTCATCTCTCGCTTTTTCTAATATTTTACTAATCGTTTTTATTGGCATAATATTCTCCTAAATCTCTGTCATCTCATAATTTAAGTAAGTTTCAAATGCTTCCCGAAGTATCTCTTCAACATGATCAGATGTTATCGCCACATGATGTTTATAACCTTGTTTACCAATTGAACGTAATTTACCCTGAAGACCTTCAATCTTTGCAACACCACCAGTGCCAAAGAAACCAGCTTCAATTTGTTCAACATTAAACTCACCTTCCACTAGATATAATTCTAGTTTTCCATTTTCGGTTTTTGAACTACAATATGTCATTGGTTTTGCAGCAATTCTGCCCACATCACAACCAAATCCACAACCTGCCCCATAACTTTTTGCAAACATTTTATGATCAATAATTTCACCAGGACCGGTCATTAACGAGTTTGCAACTGGTCCACAATGGAACAAGATACATTTGTTTGGATCTTCTCCATAATTATTATTCCAGTCCAAAACAGTTGCTGAATTTTCAGAAGCCAGTGAAAGTGCAACCATAGGAATGGCATTTGTTACATCTAGTTCACACGCCCCAACTATATGTCTCTCATTTAGCTCACTTAAAATTACGCATGGTGCTACGCCAAGGGTTTTTTCCAGTTCAGACCAGCATCTTAATGCGATGGCGTCAAGATGATATGTTTCGATCATCTGGTCAATAGCTACTGCAACCTTACTTATAGTAATCAATTTATCCTCTGGCACTTTTGACCAATCAGCATACCCTATAAAAAATGCTTTCTTTGCGACTACATCCGTGTCATCTGAGTTCAATTGATCTACTCTTGCAAACAACTCAGACAAGTCGTATGTTTCTGTGGTAATACCATATCGTTGAAGGGTTAATTCATCATATCTAACAGTTTTGAAATCTGTTGTTCTAGCACCAATTGCTCCAATCACTAGATTTTTCATACCAGCAACTACGCGACAAACTCCAGCAAATTTCATAATATGCGTTTTAAATATGTCACTTGTAGGATTAACCACATGTGGCTCAAATAGTGTAAATGGAACTTGAAATTGATAAAAAACATCCATAATGGAAAACTTACCGCAAAAAGCATCTCTTCTTTCTTCGAATCCCATATGACCAATCTCATCAGGATATGCTTGAATTAGAATTGGTACACCACAAGCTTTTAGTGCTGATACTGCACCATTCTCATTACCAAAATTAGGTAAAGATAATATGACGCCATCATACTCACCATCATGTTCTTTCAACCAGTTAGCATATTTCATACCATCTTCATTGGTCTCAACTGCTCCATATTTGGTCATACCTATATCTGGTATCAAATATTCATGGCCTGCATCTGTGACAGCTTTTGTCATATCTTCTCTCGCAGAAGCGATAAGCGTTTCTGGGAAGAATCCTCTGTTTCCGAAATAAAGTGCGAATGTTAATTTTTTCATATTGTTGCCTCCTTATTATATTTCTACTAATCTATTACCACGCTTTTTACTGCTTTGTACATTTTCTTATATTTTTTATACTTTTTCATGTATGCTTCATGTCTTAATTTATCTGGTGTGTAAACTTCCTTCTTCTGTATAAATGTCCTCCCTGCTTCCTCTAGATCACTGAATATCCCACAGGCCACAGCCACAAGCATAATACATCCTAGGGCTCCAGACTGGCTTGCTTCCATGGTCACTATGGGACGATTAAATATGTCTGCTTTTAACTGCATCCAATACTTAGATTTTGCACCTCCACCAGTGGCAAATATACTATCAACACTGATACCAGCAGCTTCAAGATGCTCTAAATTCACTTTCATCTCAAAAGTAATACCCTCCATCAATCCTTGATATATGTCTATCTTTGATGTCTCTTGAGATAAACCAATAATTGCGCCTGTAGACATATCATCCATATATGGTGTTGCTGCACCAGAAAAATGAGGTAGAATCAATAAATTAGATGGTTCTGATTTTTGGATAAGGCTTTCAAAATAAACATATGGTAAAACACCTTCTATAACTGCCCTCTCAGCCTCATGTGGTGCGATTTTATCCCTGTACCATTTCAGCAAAGCACCTCCAGATAAAGAGAATGCGTAGGTGGCAAAGGTATTATTCAAAAATGGTACGATTGCATAACTGCCACTATACAACCTGGATCTATCAATATTTGTATCAAATATTGGCGTTATACATTCAACTGTCCCAATACCATCTACTGCCATGCCAGGCTTTAAAACACCTGCACCTATTGCTGAAGCAATCTGATCATGACAACCTGATACAATTAATGCATCTTTGTTTATATCTAGCATAGTAGCAATATCTTCTTTTATTATTCCTGCCCCTTGACCAATGGGTACTACTTTCCCCATTAACTCAGGCTTAATACCAGCGTAGTTGAAAATCGATTCATCCCACTCTAGTTCATTAATATTAAAAGCCATGGTTCTTGATGCTAAAGAATAATCTATCTGATGAATACCACTTAGCATATAAACAATGAAATCTTCAAAAAGACATATCCGTTTACACCGATTCATTAAATCTGGATGGTTCTCTTTAATCCACATGAGCTTCGATATACTATACATAGGACTAGGATTAAGACCTGTGTGCTCCGTCATATAAGCTACTCCCAAAGAATCCACCAGCTTTTCGCATTGATCTTGGCCTCGTTTATCTGTATACAGTAATGAATCCATTATAGGTTGATCGTGTTTATCTAGTAAGATTGCTGCCTCGCCAAACGAAGTAACCCCAATGCCATATATTTTGTCAATACTTTGGGCCGCTAATCTGAGCACCTCACAAACACTTTCCCAAACTACACTTGGATTCAAAGTATGTGTGTTCCCTGCAATTTGACCATCATATTCAATATAGGATTCACCCTTTACATTTCCTTGTATATCATAAATAGTACATTTGCATCCAGTTGTTCCAATATCAATACCTGCTATAGCCAAAACCTGTACCTCCAAATTTATACTTATAAAACCAATAAGGCCTATGAAATATAGTACATTTCATCCTTATCATATATTGATAGTACACGATTATAATGCTATACTTATAGATATATTTGACTCAAAAATAGTAAATTTGTTTTATGAAATGGTGATTACATGAATATATTGTTTAACATTACAGATTTAAAAGAATTACTATATGATTTCTATACATTAACAGGTGTACGAGTAGTGATTTTTGACAATGATTTTCATGAAATAGTAGCCTATCCTACTATACATTCTGATTTCTGCCAATTACTCCGTTCAGATAAGCAAGCAAATGATGCATGTCGTAACTGTGACTATGCTGCTTGTTTGACCAGCAAAAAAAACCAACATTATTACACTTATAGGTGTCATGTTGGTCTTACAGAAACGGTTGTGCCAATCAATGCTGACGGTATCGTTATTGGTTATATTATGTTTGGGCAGATGTTACTGACAGATAATCCAAATGAGCTGTGGAATAAAATCAAAGTAACTGTCCAGAATTATAGAATAGATATGGATGCATTACACAATGCCTTCCTAGAGAAAGATATTATTTCTGAGGATGTATTGTACTCTGCTGCAAGAACCATGGAAATTAGTGCTAGCTATCTGTATTTATCCAGAAAGATACGTATGACTGAAGATTCACTGTCATATCAAATTAATGTGTTTATTACGGAAAATATTACTAATAAACTAACAGTTCCTGTTATTTGTGAACATTTTTCAATTAGCAAATCAAAACTATATGAAATTGCTGATGAAAGCTTTGGGATGGGTATCGCTAAGTATATCCGTTATCTAAGGGTGCTAAGGGCAAAAGTACTCTTATCTAAAGAGGACTTGTTAATTTATGAAGTCGCAAGCCAGATAGGTATTGATGACTACAACTATTTCACTAAAATCTTCAAAGCTGAAACAGGATTAACGCCAAAATCATATCGCAAAGAATACAGCAGGACAGTTAATGTATCCTCAAAAGCTACATAACAAAATATATTTCATTATAAAAAGCTACCATATAATTCAGATATTAGAGGTGTTGCCCTTCCCAAAATGCATAGATAATCCGCAAATAAACTTGATCAATCTTTCTCGAATCTTTCTATGTTCTCATTTAATTGTTGAATAATATCACTTAAACTTTCGGACATATCAAGCAAGAGTTCCGCACTTACACTTTGTTCTTGTTCTGTAGCTAAAACTTCTTCTACGGCCGCTGCAGACTCCTCCGCTATACTCGCTATAGAAGTAACGGCGTCTATTGCCTCCGTTTGAATACTATCAAGGCCTGCAAATAATTTAGTGACTTCATACATCTGCACGCTAATCATGTCCATATCATCCACAATAGTTTTAAAGGTCGCTTCAGTATTTTTCACAGCTTTTTCCTGTCCAATATAAACTTCTGCACTACTTTCAATCATGCTTTCAGTAT
>JAQICP010000069.1 GCA_027858555.1 Vallitaleaceae bacterium | reverse complement strand
AAAAGGAAAATAATAAAGCATGCACAATATACAGTGTATCGGGCTAATTAAAATACTACAAATAGTAGGAATCCTAGTTTTCTTATATAGGGATAAGTTGTTTTGGCATGGAAAGTTTCTATGGAGAACTTTCCTACTGAAAAAACAAAAAAAGACTGCCTTTTATCGGCAGTCTTTATTATTCAATTATTTTTTTCTTTTATTCTGTAAAAATGTAGGAATATCAATTGTATCTTCATCATCTTTTCTAGATATAATTGGTTCATTAATTTCGAATGCCATTTTAGTAACTGTAGACTGTGGCATTTTTTTTTCATATTGAGGCACTCTGTTTGTGTTGCCAAAAATTTCGATATCTGGTTTAACTGGTTTATCAAATCCCGTAGCAATAACCGTAATGATCAATTCATCTTCAAGAGAATCATCGATAATTTGTCCGTAGATAATATTAACATCATTGCCTGTAGCATTTTGAATATAAGTAATGGCCTCATTAGCATCAAACATGGATACATTAGAATCACCACTGATATTAATCAGCATGTCTGTTGCTCCACCAATGGTCGTCTCAAGTAATGGACTTGTAATAGCCATTTTAGCAGCTTCTTCAGCTTTATCATCACCTTTAGCTCTACCAATACCAATATGTGCAATACCTTTATTTTTCATAATAGTTTGAACATCTGCAAAGTCCAAGTTAATGATACCTGGTGTATAGATGGTATCAGAAATACCTGACACCGCTTGTAAAAGCACATCATCAGCCTTCTTGAATGCATCTGTAACCGTAGTTCTTCTATCAATGATATCTAGTAATTTTTGGTTAGGTATCACAATAAGTGTATCAACGACTTTCTTTAAATCATCGATACCCTGACTAGCATTTCTCATGCGTTGTTGGCCCTCGAATTTGAAAGGTTTCGTAACAACACCAATAGTCAATATGCCTAGCTCTTTTGCTAAAGCAGCAATGACTGGCGCTGCACCCGTTCCAGTGCCACCACCCATACCCGCTGTGACAAATACCATGTCAGCACCTTTAATAGCTTGCATCAATTCGTCACGACTTTCTTCAGCTGCTTTTAAGCCAACTTCTGGATTCGCACCTGCTCCAAGACCTCTTGTTAATTTCTCACCAATCTGAATCTTTGTTGTAGCCCTTGATCCGTGCAATGCCTGTATGTCTGTGTTAACAGCAACAAAATCTACACCATTCAATTTCTCATCTATCATTCTATTAATGGCATTATTACCACCACCGCCAACACCTACTACAACTATTTTTGCCACATTGTTAGCGTTATTTACATTAATTTCAAGCAATGTGATCCTCCTCACTGATCTATATCAATTCATTTTTTTTGTATTATAAGTCCTATGTAATATAATATATTTTTTTATCCAATTAAGCAACCATTATTTACGAATTATTTCAATGTATTATGAACAACATCATATATCCGCTTATCTTGATTGAAGATATAGTCTTTGGCATCTTTTATTTTTTGCATCTTTTCGTTAAACTGATTCATATTACCAAAGTCAATTTTAAGATCATCCACATAAAAGATTATCTCACTCAGATTGCCTTCATTAAACGCAAGTTCTCTTATGTCCAATTCATATTGGATTTTTGCCTGACTAAAAAGTAGAAACGCTTGCTTGATGGCATCATCCACAGCAATTTTTTCGCCTAGGACAAATTTGTTGATTGTTACACCTTTAATTAAAATCACACCTTCTGGCAAATCATTAGTAAAATCAATGACATAACCTTCTCTGTCAATACTTAAAAACCCTGAGTCGCCATATGGCAAAAACCCTACAATCTCTTTCTCCATCACATCTATCAGAATACTGTCAAATCCAGTATAGCTTATGTCGATATTTTCAATATATGGGTAGCTTTCCAAGTCAATATGGTTGTCTATTCGAAGCTTCAATATACTTGTAGTTTCATCCACAGCAACTATTGAAAGGATCTGTTGTTTGGAATAATAGGTATTGCCATGAATTTCTACAGTTTTAATTTTAAGCAAGGATATCATTATTAAAAGTCCCAGTACGAGGCTTATAATGATTACCAATAAAATCAGTACTGACCCTTTACTTTTTTGCTTATTCCTTCTTCGTCTTGATCGATCTATTCTAATTATTTTTGACATATCCACTTCTCACTATTCATTTCTTTGTCTTGCTATATTAAGTACCATGCCTATCTCTATCATGAGAAAGAAAAGAGATGACCCACCATAACTAATGAAAGGTAGTGGCATTCCAGTTGCCGGCATCGTATTGGTAACTACTGCTATATTAATAATAACTTGTATTGCTATCTGTGTCAAAACACCTGTTACAATCAACATGCCCAGTGTATCTTTAGAGCTCACTACAATTACAACGCAGCGCCATATAATAATAGTAAATAATATGACAACCGCAATCGCTCCAAAGTAGCCTAGCTCCTCACATATGATAGCATAGATAATATCATTATGTGCCTCAGGAATAAAGCCATTCTTTTGCATAGAATAACCAAGCCCTTTACCAAATAAACCACCTGATCCAATCGCATATAAGGATTGAATGGTTTGATAACCAGAATCT
>JAQICP010000434.1 GCA_027858555.1 Vallitaleaceae bacterium | reverse complement strand
TACTAATATTATTATTATTCTAGTTTTCTTGTTTATCTTTATACCCATATTTTCACTCCTTACTATAAGTTATCATATTTTTTATACTCAACCGTTTTGATTTTCAGTGATTTTTATTTAGTCCTGCCATATAGATATAGTTCGTTTATATGTTCTCAGAAATAGTGAAACTGTTATAATTATTCCAACTATCTCAGCAATGACAAAAGCAAACCATACATTATCAACATTACCAAAGCTTGCTAATAAAAATGCGATAGGTAATAGTACTACTATTTGCCTTATTGTTGATATTATTAGGCTAAAGTATGCTTTACCCAACCCTTGGAAAGTAGTGGATAATATAACGTTGACAGCAAATAGAGGAAATATTAAGCTAATAGTTCTAAACGCAGGTACCCCAATTTCTAGCATCTGGTTTGATGCATTAAACAAACCAAGTAGCTGTGTTGGGAACACTTGAAACACTACTAGGCATATCGACATAAATGCTATTGCAACCTTGATACTAAATAGTACAGCATCTTTTATCCTCTTTTTATTTTTTGATCCATAGTTAAATCCTACTACAGGCATTGTCCCTATTGCAAGACCAAATATCGGCATGAATACCATGGACTGCACTTTAAAGTATACACCCATTACCGTTACAGCACTTCCACCAAATCTAGATAGTATTAAGTTCATAGTAAATAACATTACTGAACCTAATCCTTGCATAATAGCCGATGGTACACCCACCACTAATATTTCCTTTATTATCTCTACTTTCACCTTAAATGCTTTTATCTTCATTTTAATAATTGACTTACCTGAAAGGAGTTGTGACCATATATATATCATGGCTATTATCTGTGCTGTTACCGTTGCTATTGCTGCACCTTTTACACCCATTGCTGGCAACCCAAATTTACCAAATATTAATACCCAATCAAGAAATATATTCAATCCTGCGCCTAGCATCTGTGCTACCATTGGCTTTATCATGTCCCCGGTACCACGGAATATACTCATCGCTGCTTGATTAAATATACTACCCAATGAGAATATCATTACGATTTGTATATAGGTAGAACCAAGGTCTATTACAACTTGATCACTTGTAAACTGTACAAATAAATTCTTCATTACAAATGCACCAAGTAGTGCCACTAGTGCATATAGTATTCCAGCTATTAATATACCGTGTTCTGCAACTAATCCTGCACCTTCACTCTCTTTTGCACCTAGTCGCCTGGATATAGCCGAACTAAGACCTGTACCCAGTCCTACAAACGCAGCAATTACTATTAACTGCATAGGGAATGCCAGTGATAGTGCTTCTAGTGCGTTGTCGCTTACACGCGATACATAGATACTATCCACTACATTATACAGTGCCTGTATCAGCATCGAAAAAATCACAGGCAATGCCATAGTCGTTATTAATTTTGGAATGGGCATTATACCCATTTTATTTTTATCCATTTTTTACTTCCTTAACTTTATTTATACTCTTTGTTGCTATTCGCTCAAGTGTTGTATTAAGTGTTTCAATCGCTTCCTCTGTTTCATCAGAAAGAATCACTTCATTCCACTCTTTCAATATATTTATCATAGTAGGTTGAAAATTTTCAGCCTTTTTTGTCAGATGCAATCTATATGCTCTATGATCTTGGTCGTTACTTTTGCGGATAATATATCCTTTCTTTTCCAACTGGTTAGCTATTCTGGTTACTACACCTTTGTTATATTGCATTGAGTCATTTATCTGTTTTTGGCTTAACCCATCGTGTCCTACCAGCTGTAGCAAAAACATAAACATGGAAGGGTTAATATCTGTATTTTCAAGTCTTTGCCTCAAAAAAGCATTTAGCATTCTTTGAGTAATAGCCATGTACTTACCTACGCATATATTTGCATCATTTTTAACTTTTATATCGGACATATTTGTCTCCTAGCATTTTAGTCACTTTTGCAACCATAGCACAATATCATGTATTAGTTGTTTTTGCAACTAATAATATTTTGTGTGTATATGAGAATAGTAAAAAGAGGGCCGATTAGATCCTCTCACTAACAAATGTCACGTGATAATAAGTTTTTGTTACCTAATATTATGCTAGGATACATTAGGTTACAAACTAATAATTTATGTAATTTGTTTATTTTGAAAAAAATTATTGTTAATAGATTAACAATATAGTATAGTAGACTTAGGAAAATATTACTATGGAGGTATATATGAAAAAACTAGTTTTACTTTTAGCAATTGTATTTCTACTAACAGCAATAACAGGTACTTTAGTGGGATGTAATAAGGCTACAGAAGCGGATTCAACTGCACCAGATGCAAAATATGCAGATGGCGTGTACTTTGCACAAGAAGATGATTTCAATGTAGATAACGGTTGGAAATATATGGTTACTATTACTGTTACAGATGGAAAAATTACAGAAGCTATCTGGAATGGTGCAAACCAAGCTGGTGGTAATGATAAAATCACTCAATCTACTGATGGTAGTTACGGTATGGTAGCTTATAGCGATGCTCAATCAGAATGGCATGAACAAGCAATATTAGCTCAAGATCATTTACTAGCAACTCAAGAACCAACAGACATCACTTATTCAGACGACGAAGGACATACTGATGCAATCACAGGCGTATCAATTCATGTTAGAGAATTCTTTGGTTTAGCAGAAAAAGCTTTAGCAGCTGATCCTAATGGATATGGTACATATACTGATGGTACATATACTGCAGAAAAAGCAAGCTTTAGTGAAACATCAGGTTGGAAAGAAAATGTTAGTGTAACAGTTATTTCTGGTCGTATTGTAGCAGCTGGATGGAACGGAGTTCATAAAGATGGTGGAGACGATAAAGTAACACAATCTATGGATGGTCGTTACGGTATGGTAGCTTATAGTGATGCACAATCAGAATGGCATGAACAATCTGTTATAGCACAAAATCATTTACTAATGACTCAAGATCCTACTGATATCACTTATTCTGATGATGAAGGACATACTGATGCATTAACTGGTGTATCAATTCATGTAAGTTCATTCTTTGAATTAGTAGCTGAAGCATTAGCAGGCGCTACAAAATAGATAACTAATATCTATTAAAAAAACAAATCAAAGAGACATCTATGAACTATTTTATAGGGTATGTCCCAAATTACGTGTATGGGCTAGATAGTTGTAATCGTTTTTTATATTTCCGAGGGTTAAGCGAACGTAGAGTTGCTTAATCATCTTGGCTATATTACACCATAGACAAAAAAGCATATCAAGGGTGTCAAAGGGCTTGCACATCTTTTGACTTGCTGCTTTTTTCTATGGTAGATGTTTTTTAAATTCTATCTTCAAAATATATTGCCAATTGTGAATATATCTGACCCCAATCTCTAATTTTCAATGTATTCTTTCTACAAATATCCCTTGTTGCTAGAAATAGCATTTTAAATAAACTATCATCGTTAGGAAAAACGCTTTTACTCTTGGTGACTTTACGCAATTGCCTATTGTAATTTTCAATTCTATTAGTGGTATAAATTAGCTTTCTACCTTCATGTGGATATTTGAAATATGTGGATAATTCAGCCCAATGTGCCTTCCATGACTTGGTAATCTGTGGATATTTCTTATCCCATTTCTCTCCAAAATCTTC
>JAQICP010000059.1 GCA_027858555.1 Vallitaleaceae bacterium | reverse complement strand
CTTTTTTCGATGTTTAATGATGCCTGTTGATTCAATCATCCAATCAATTCTTGCATCATCATAGAAGGCTACTATGTTAGGATCAAAATTATCATAGGCCTTTTTATAAGCCTCTCGTCGTTTTAATACTGTAATCCAGCTAAGACCTGCTTGTGCTGACTCTAATACTAGAAATTCAAAAAGCACACGATCATCATAGACTGGAACGCCCCATTCATTGTCATGATAAGTAGTATAGTCAGGATCAGTACCTGCCCATGGACATCTATTCATATGAACCTCCCCAAGAATTATTAAGTATAGTATATCATAGTCAATTGATAGAAAGTTATTTTCCATATTGACGGGTAATTAATCTGGGTTTATAATGAGTATAGAAAACGTTTTCTATATCTATTTCTAGAGACAGGGGATAATATGATTCATTCAGAAAAAAGAGCGACTATTCATGATGTAGCAGCTATGTCAGGTGTATCCATTACAACAGTATCAAGAGTTATTAATGACAATTATCCTGTTAATGTGGTAACTAAGAAACGGGTCAATGAAGCCATTGAAGCACTTGGATATAGACCTAATCTATTAGCAAGGAGTCTCATCAGGGATAAGACTCAAACTATAGGCATACTGGTGCCGAGTATAGAAAATCTATTTTTTTCTGAGGTTATTAAAGCTATTGACGGGTATCTCAGCAATCTGGATTATCGCACTTTCTTGTGTCAAACAGGAGGAAATCCTTTAGGCGAAGAGACCATGGTGGATTCACTGCTAAACCGAAGTGTTGATGGTATCGTCGTTGTTGATCCAAGAACAAAACTTATTAAAAGTGGATTTTATGAAGGGTTGACGAGAAGAATACCACTGGTATTAATTAATGGCTACAATCAGGGAATCAGGTGTAATTTTATTATTAACAACGAATTGGCTGGGACAACACAAGCGCTGGAACATCTGGTTTTACAAGGTCATAAGCATATCGGTTTTATGAGAGGGAAAAAGAGTTATTCCTACGATATCAAAGAGGCCATGTACGTGGATTTCATGAATAAGCATCAACTTGAAATTGACGATATGCACCTATTTCAACTGCCAGGTGGGAATGATTTGGAGACTGTTAAACTGGCTAAAGAAAGCATCACCCAACTTTTTAGCAATAGCACGAATATGACAGCTATCCTTTGCTGTAATGATTTCATGGCAATAGGTGCCTTAAATGGCGCTAAAACAATTGGTCTGAGTGTACCAGGTGGATTATCAATTATTGGTTATGATAATACTTTGATCAGTCAGATTAGTGAACCGCCACTTACGACTGTGGACCATCATATGTCAGAACTTGGAGATGCTGCAGCTAGAAGAATGGTAGAGCTGATTAGTAGCAAATCTGCTGAATATAAAAAAATAGTAATCAATACAGACCTTATTGTAAGGGGGACGTAGCATGAATATGGTTGAATAGAATGTAGTGTATAGATATAGGAATAACAATGACAGCAACAGGCGTAACAATAATAACAGGAACGGCAATGAGTATAGTAACATTAACAACAATAAGAATAACAATAAGGACAGCAACAATGACAACAACAATGACAGCATCAATGACAGTAATAAGGACAACAACAAGCATAACAACTAGGACAGCAACAACAATAGCAGCAGTAATGACAGCACTAATAAGCATTATAAATGCACTAAAAATAGTGGCATCTCTATTAACAGATGCTTTCTTAAGGAGATAATCATGAGTGATATAAAAGTAGAAAGTTTAAAGGAAACATTTATACAAAAATACGGTGAAAGTTCGAGTTCATCCAATCTATATTTTGCACCAGGAAGAATTAATCTAATTGGGGAACATATTGATTTTAATGGTGGCTATGTATTTCCATGTGCCCTCGATTTTGGCACATACGCAGTAGCAAGGAAAAGAAGTGATGGGCGTGTACATTTTGCCTCACTTAATATGACACTAGAAAAAACTATTGATACTCAGACCATTGTCTATGATGAAGTGGATGATTGGATAAATTATCCCAAGGGTGTCATTAAAGCATTTTTGGACAGAGGTCATATGATAGGTGGATTTGATATCCTATATTATGGGAATATACCAAATGGTGCAGGCCTTAGTTCCTC
>JAQICP010000331.1 GCA_027858555.1 Vallitaleaceae bacterium | reverse complement strand
GTCACCCCTATCCTGGTTATATATATCCTCCGAAGTACTAGTTTTACAACTAGCTAGAAGACTTGTTATGATTAGTAAAATAGCAAGTTCGAAGATGAATCTTTTTTTAGTATGTAGTCTTGTTTTAACGTGCATCGTAACCTCCAATGGTACTTTTTTTGAGAGCTGCTTATATATATATAATTTGAACTGTGTATAAAATCTCTGTTTATCAACTTGCTATGTGAAGTGTTATATCTATTATACATTAAGTTAGGGGGATTTATAAAGAAATACTAATACCTTCTCAAGAATCAGTTGACAATCATTCTCATTTAATGTCTAATATAGGTATAGATTAACTGAAAGGATGATTAGATGACAGATAGAAAACGTAATAAAGATTTAAGAACTAAAAGCATTGTTATTAGCGAAGGTGTTAACCGAAGCCCTAATAGGGCAATGCTTAGAGCGGTAGGATTTACGGACGATGATTTTAAAAAACCTATGATTGGCATTGCAAGCACTTGGAGTGAAGTGACACCTTGTAATATGCATATAGATAAACTGGCACTTAGTGCTAAAGAAGGTGCAAGAGATAACGGAGGAGCGCCACTCATATTCAACACTATTACTGTATCTGACGGTATAGCAATGGGCCACGAAGGTATGCGATATTCACTACCAAGTCGTGAAATAATTGCAGATTCCATCGAAACAGTGATGGGTGCGGAACGTCTTGATGGATTAGTTGCAATCGGTGGTTGTGATAAGAACATGCCAGGTTGTATGATTGCCATTGGTAGAATGAATCTGCCTGCTATATTCGTATATGGTGGCACGATTCAACCTGGTAAAAGAAACGGTGAAGACATTGATATCGTTTCTGCTTTTGAGGCAGTTGGTAGTTTCAATAAAGGTGAGATTGATGAAAAAGAATTGCATGATATAGAATGTAGTGCTTGTCCTGGACCTGGTTCTTGTGGCGGTATGTATACGGCAAATACCATGGCATCTGCTATTGAAGCTATGGGTATGTCATTGCCTTTTAATGCATCGATTTCAGCAATTGCTGGTAAAAAAGAAATTGAAACAAAAAAGGCAGGCAGCATGGTGATTGATTTGATGAGAAGTGAAATTCGCCCATCGGATATTATGACAAAGAAAGCATTCGAGAATGCCATAGCCGTGATTATGGCCCTTGGTGGTTCAACCAATGCATTTTTGCATCTACCGGCCATAGCCCATTCAATTGGTGTTGAATTGACGTTAGATGATTTTGAAGTAATTCGTAAAAAAGTACCACATCTGGCTGATTTAAAACCTAGCGGTAAATATGTGATGCAAGACCTAAGTAATGTGGGTGGTGTTCCAGGTGTTATGAAGATACTGCTTCGAAGAGGGTTGCTTCATGGTGATTGTCTCACAGTAACTGGAAAAACCATCGCTGAAAACCTTGCGGATATGCCAGATTTAGATGTACACCAAGCAATTATTGCTGATTTTGATAAACCCCTTAAACCAGAAGGTGCATTGTATGTGCTACGTGGTAATTTAGCACCTGATGGCGCAGTCTGTAAGATGTCAGGGCTGAGTATTAAGAAGATGACAGGACCTGCTAAGGTATTTGATTCAGAAGAAGCGGCTACAAAAGCCCTGTTAGCAGATCAGATTGTAGCTGGTGATATTATTGTCATCCGCTATCAGGGTCCAAAAGGTGGACCAGGTATGCCTGAAATGTTATCAATCAGTGCCATCGTTATAGGCAAAGGTCTAGGCGGTAAAATATCTATGATCACCGACGGCAGATATTCTGGTGGCAGTCATGGATTCGTAGTTGGGCATGTGTCACCTGAGGCACAACTTGGCGGACCAATCGGTCTGATTGAAGATAATGATGTGGTTACACTTGATAGCACAAAGAATGAAATATCTGTGGCAATCAGTCAAGAGGAATTCGCAAGAAGAAGAGAACGTTGGCAAGCACCACCATATCGATATACAAAAGGGGTGCTCAGTAAATACATCAAGCTGGTCTCATCGGCTGATAAAGGGGCCATAACCGATTAGATCAAAAGTAATCGAAAGCACTTGCATTTGGTTGAAGTTACATAAAGCATTAAACCCGACTAGAATAATCTTATCATAATAAAACTTGAAGAAACATTATACAAAACAAAAAAAGGCACATGAATGTTCGGGTTTATGTGTTTTTTTATGCGCACACGTGTTAAAATATGGGGGTATCAATATAGCAAAAAATGACAGAAGAAAAAGACAATAGTAGAAACTTACTAGAAATAAATAAAGATGGTGACCTAGTACTTACATTATCTATTACAGATGATGCAGGAGATAGTGC
>JAQICP010000327.1 GCA_027858555.1 Vallitaleaceae bacterium | reverse complement strand
GCAGATGATGCCATAGGTTTCGAATTATTTGAAGACCCCAATATCCCAATTGAAACTAAAGAAATGATACGCCTCAATGATACTTTTGAATTTGAGATTGATTTTAATTTTAAAAGTGCCCAACTTCATAATAGCTATATGCATGGAGAACTTAGCAATAAGTATCTGTATATTAAAGGCATCAAGGGATATGATAAGTATGCCTTATCTTATTATATGTTCACCATAGAAGACAGAACAACTGAGAAGCAATTAGAGGCAGCTTTCAGTAATAAGAATGAACAACTATCACGAGCCATGGAGGTCGGTGAGGTAGCCGTATGGGACTGGAAGCTAGATACTAATGATGTATTTATTTCTGAGAATTTTTATGATTGGTTTGACACGGACTATCATTTTTTAGAAGAACAATTTATGACCATCCTTGATTATGTGCATCCGCAAGAGCAGTTACAAGTCAGTGAACAATTCAGAAAAACTATTCAAAACCAGGAAAACAATTTAGAAGTTGTTTTTAGACTTAGAAAAAATCAAAATGCCTATGTTTGGGTTCGTATGTTGGGAGAGGCTGTATATGCTGATAATAATCTATATCGTTTCACTGGCATATTTCTTAATATTGATATCAGAAAGAGAGCATCGGATTCATTAACTGAAAAAGATCGATCAATGAATATACTCTTAGACAATATGGAAACAGCCTTCGCAGTGCACGATATGGTATATGATGAATCTGGAGATGCTATTGATTATCGATTTGTATATGTGAATCGTGCCTATGAAGAATTGTTGGGTGTAAAAAAAGAGCATATGGTTGGCCATACGATGGCGGGATTATATCCGAACTTTGAAAAGAGGGTCATACAAGCCTATGGGAATGTGGCCAGATATGGGCAGTCATTTCGTTTTTCAGATTATATCGGTTTAAGACAAAGGTATTGCGATGCCATTGTCTATCAAACTAAGCGTGATCAATTTGCAGTGCTATATAATGATATTACTGAGAAGCGACTTATAGAAGAGGCATTGAAGCAGACTGAAAAAATGAGTGCTTTAGGTCAATTGGCGGGTGGTATTGCCCATGATTTTAATAATCAACTAATGATCATGAGTAGTTTCTGTCAACTCTTAATGGATATGGAACTGAGTAATGTTGAAAAAGGATATATTGATAAGATATACAACGCAACAACACATTCGAAGGAGATCATTAAGGAATTATTGGCTTTTTCTAAGAAAGGGTCTGCTAACTATATCACTATTAATTTCAATCATTTAGTTGAGCGCGTTATTCAAATTATGAGATTTACATTTGATAAAAACATAACCATTACTAGTGAACTTGTATCACTGACAGCTAACGTATATGGAGACGAGAGTCTTCTGGAGAATGCATTGATTAACTTATGTATTAATGCGAAAGATGCCTTAAATAGTAGTGGCAGTAATAATAATTATATAAAAATCAATACTCAAAACATGATGATTAACGAGCCAAAGCATCTGGTTATAGATGTGTTACAACCAGGACATTATGTTGTGGTTAAGATATCTGATAATGGTATGGGTATCAAACCTGAAAATATCAACAAGATATTTGAGCCGTTTTTCACCACCAAAGATCAACGCGGAACGGGTATGGGTTTAGCTGCAGTGTTTGGAACGGTTAAAAGGCATAGTGGCGGTATTGATATTCAAAGTGTATTTGGGGAAGGTACAGTTGTAAGTGTTTATATACCTGTATCAGATGAGGTTATAGAGGAAAGCAAACATAGTTTGCATAATGTTAGTGAGACAAAAAAAGAGAGAGAGATTCTTATAATCGATGATGAACCTATTATCTGTGAGGTACTCAAAGAGTATTTTAGTGCTAAGAAATACAAGGTCCACACAGCTAACATGCCCTCAAAAGGGCTAGAAATCTATAGGGAAATACATGACCAGATAGAGGTTGTACTACTTGATGTTATTATGCCTGAAATGAATGGCTTCGAAGTTCTTTCGGAATTAATTACAATAAACAATAGTACTAGGGCCATTATATTATCTGGTTATCGGGAAGATATATCACTATCAAAAGAGGTAGAAAGT
>JAQICP010000304.1 GCA_027858555.1 Vallitaleaceae bacterium | reverse complement strand
CTATAGTCATCTTAGTGGTATCCACAAGTACGGCATCAGATGCCCGTTCAAGTGGTGATGCTTCACGATTCATATCTCGATAATCTCTATCAATTATATCCTGCTTTATTGTTTCTAGGCTAGTATCATGCCCTTTTTCAAGTGACTCTGTATATCGTCTTAAGGCTCTTACTTCAACGCCTGCCACAAGAAAAATTTTAAGCGTCGCATGAACCAGAACATGGGTCCCAATATCTCTGCCATCCATAATAACTGATTCTCTACTTGCAATGCCTCTTTGTAATTCAACAAGCTTTTCTCTAACTTCTTTTATTGAGGAGACCCTGGATGCGGATTCACTTACTTCATGGCTTCTAATTAGATGATTTACATCCATTCCATCAAGAAATACATGTTGTTCGTCATCTATATGCCGTATGGTTATATCAATATGATTAAGACATTCAATAATCGTACTTCGATGATCTAATAGTATGTTGTTATTCATACAATATAAACCCATCGCTCGATACATAGCCCCTGTATCAATATATGTGATATCTAGTTTCTTAGCAACTTTTTTTGCTATGGTGCTTTTACCCGCACCTGCTGGTCCATCAATTGCTATACTAAATATTTTCTCTTTTTGAGGTGACTTTGGCACGTCACTATTTACTAAGTCGGGTCTAAGTGTTTGCGCGCCATTTAGATAGATATGCTTGGCACTTCTTTGTTTTTCATCTGATTCTACATGCATCAAAATACGCAAACACATCTTACTGCTATCTTCCACATGCATCTCTTGTGTACAAAACAACCCAGCGTGTATGATACCTAGTTCCCTAGCACCTATCGCAGGATACACTTTTGTAATATCAGTAGTTGCTGAGAAAAGAATGGATACCATATCATCATTCACGATGTTATTGGCTGCCATAATGCCTGTAATCAATTGCTTCGTTTTATCTAAAATATCTTCTCTTGTATTGTAATCTATGAAAATAGCGCCTCTAATAGCTATCATTATGCCTCCTGTGTTGGAATGGATATACCCGCTAAATAACCAGTTGAATAGGCAATCTGAAGGTTGAAACCCCCAGTTAAACCGTCTACATCTATCACTTCACCTACAAAGTAAAGCCCATCAACTAATTTAGATGCCATGGTATTCGGATTGATTTCTTTAACCGGAATACCACCTTGGGTTATTATAGCTTGATTCATATCGTACTTCCGTTTTATATGAAAAGTCAAAGCCTTAATGGTTTGAACCAATAATTGTCTTTGAATTTTATTAATCTGATGAATTTTAATTCGTGGATCTATGGATGTTCTTTCTATTATATAAGGTATCAAATTCTTAGGTAATAAATCATCTAAAGCATTGATCAGATCTCTATTGGCATACTTTTCAAAATCACTAAGTATACGTTTATCTAATTTTTCTTCACTAAGTCCAGGTTTCAGGTCCACACTGATCAAACCACTGTGACCTTTGAAATAACTACTGGCTGAAATGATAATCGGACCTGATAAACCAAAATGTGTAAATAGCATTTCGCCTAATTCTTCGTATATTACGTTATCATTGATTTCTAATTTTACTGTCACGTTTTTGAGGGCTAACCCTTGTAAAGCTTCACTATCATTTTCAACAGTGACTAATCCGATTAACCCCGGTTCTGGTTGAACCAAGCCATGCTTAAAGGCTTTTGCTATCTTGTAACCATCACCAGTTGAACCTGTTTGGGTATATGAAACGCCCCCAGTAGCTATGATAACATAATCGGCTTCGTATGTCCCATTTTTAGTGTTGATTGTAAATACATTGTCATTTTTAGAAACCGATATGACTTCGGTGTTAAGCTTAATTTTTACTTTTGCCTTCTTTAACGCATCTTCAAATACCCTAATGACATCTGATGATTTATCACTGACAGGGAATAATCGATTACCTCTTTCAATTTTAGTCTTAAGTCCATTAGATTCAAAAAAATCAATCGAACTATAGGCATCAAAACTATAAAATGCAGAATATAAAAACTTGGGATTACTGACAATATTTGCTAATAAGGTCGGTACGTCAGTTACATTAGTTATATTACATCTGCCTTTTCCCGTTATGAAAAGTTTTTTGCCTAATTTTTCATTTTTTTCAAGTAATAATACTTCAATTCCTTCATGTTTATTTGCTGCAGTGATGGCTGCTATCATACCTGCCGGTCCACCACCAATTATAACTACTTTACTCATATATACCCCTTAAACTGTGCGATTCTCCTTAGAAACGAAATAACTGGATATGCTGTTATGATCACTTTCATACACTTCATATTCAGTCCATATTTGTTCAAGATTCTCTAATGCATCTAAAACAATGTCTTTTTTACTAATGCATATTGCTATAATCAGTGCATTCACCAAGCTCATAGGTGCAACCAAGGAATCTACAAATGAAGCCATATCACTTCTCGCCAATAGACTGCAATCAGCAAAAGGAATCATTGGTGACAAAGGACTATCTGTTATTGTAATCACACTTGCTTTTCTTGATTGGGCAAATTCCATTGCCTTTAGTGTTCGTTTAGAATATCTAGGGAAACTGATACCGATGACGACATCATCTTCAGAAACACGATATATTTGTTCGAACATCTCACTGACACTATTAGTATGTACCAATTTCACATTATCAAAAACCAAATTGAAATAAAAACCCATGAAACTGGCAAGTGGCGCACTACTTCTAACCCCTAAAATATATATGCGTTTAGCACTTAGTATCATATCAACCGCTCGGTCAAAATCAGCTTCGTCTATTTCTTCAATTGTATGTTTAATTTTATCAGCATCTGATTGTAATACAGATTTTAGTACATGGCTTTTATCAATTCTATCAGTTGTTACTTCCATTCTTTGAATTGAAGTAAGTTTTGTTTTAACTAATTCTTCTAATGCACGTTGCAACTTAGGATAACCATCATAGCCTAACTCATTTGCAAATCTGACAACTGTTGATTCACTGACACCAACAATACCACCTAATTTAGCCGCTGTTAAAAAAACAGCTTTTTCATAATGATCAATAATGTAGTTTGCTAATAGTTTCTGTCCTTTACTGAGTTTCGAGTAGTTATCATTAATTCTATTCACTAAATCATTTTGTCGATGCATATGCCACCTCTCATTCATGCATTAAATCTTTCATTTTTTTATTAATTGAATTAATCGCATAATAATCTTTCATATTTTATACCTAAAATACATTATAAACCACTGTTATCATAAAAACAACCTGTATTAAGCTAATATTTGAAAGGCTAAAGCCCTGTAGTTGCAAAACACATATCACTCTTTTCTGTCATTTATTATATATCACTCAAAAACACCATGTATATAATGAATAGATCATATACATGGTGCATCTGTATGTCATACTATGCTATACCGGATATGATTTATGGCTTTCGTCTGCCAGTTTCATATCGATCTTACTCTGTTGAGCCTCACGGTATTTGAAGAAATCTTCAGCAACTTGTGGAAATAATGCATAAGTGAGTACATCTTCGTCCTGTTGCTTGTATTTATTCATTTCCTTTTCTAACTTAGGGAGTTCTGGCTCTAGCAAATCGGCTGGTCTACAGGTGATCTGCTCTTCATCACCAATAACTTGCGCTTTTACTACATCCGTAATGGGTACTGGTGTTTGACCATACTCACCTCTAACAATTGCTTTTGATTCTTTTGTAACCATCTTATATCGCTCACCTGCTAATACATTAAGCACAGCTTGTGTCCCAACAATTTGAGAAGATGGCGTTACAAGTGGTGGATACCCAAAATCAGCTCGAACCCTTGGAATTTCTTCGAGTACATTGTAGAATTTAGTCACTGCATTTTGTTCCTTAAGCTGAGATACTAAATTCGATAGCATGCCACCAGGTACTTGATAAAGTAATGTCTTTATATCCACACCGAGCACCTTAGGATTCATGAGTCCTGACTCTAAAGCTTCTTCTCTAAAAGGTCTGAAATAATCAGCAATCTCAGCAAGTAACTCTTGGTTTAGACCTGTATCATATGGTGTTCCTTTAAAAGTCTCTACCATAACCTCAGTTGCAGGTTGTGATGTTCCCATAGAAAAAGGTGAAATAGCTGTATCAATAATATCACAACCAGCTTCTACAGCCTTCAGGTACGTCATTGAAGCTACACCTGAAGTGTAATGGGCATGTAACTGTATTGGCAAGCTAACCGTCTCCTTAAGTGCCGTAATTAATTTCGTCGCTTCGTATGGTAATAATAAACCTGCCATATCTTTTATGCAGATAGATTTCGCTCCCATATCTTCAATTCTCTTTGCAACAGTTTTATAGTAATCAAGCGTATGCACTTCACTTAAGGTATATGATATGGCAACCTGTGCATGGCCGCCCTCTTTATTAGTTGCATCAATTGCTGTTTTTAGATTTCTTGTATCATTAAGTGCATCAAATATCCTAATGATATCGATACCGTTATATACGGCTTTTTGAACAAAGTAAGCTACTACGTCATCAGCATAGTGTCGATAACCGAGGATATTCTGTCCTCTGAGTAACATCTGTAGTTTCGTATTCTTAACTGCACCTTTGATGGTTCTAAGACGTTGCCAAGGATCTTCTTTTAGAAACCTTATACAGGCATCAAAAGTTGCGCCGCCCCACATCTCTAGTGAATGATAGCCGACTTGATCTAATTTTTTAAGCACAGGTATCATATCTTCGGTGCGCATTCTTGTAGCAATCAAAGATTGATGTGCATCTCTTAAAATAGTATCTGTTATTTTAACTGGTTTATTTGTATTTACTGCCATAATGACCTCCTATACTTTCTTGTTATTTCGCATATAAGGATAAAAACACACCTGCTGCAACAGCTGAACCGATAACACCTGCTACGTTCGGTCCCATTGCATGCATTAATAAGAAGTTGGTAGGATCTTCTTCCTTACCGACTTTCTGTACAACACGAGCTGCCATTGGTACTGCTGAAACACCTGCTGCACCAATTAGTGGATTGATTTTACCACCAGATAGTTTGCTCATGATTTTACCAAGTATAACGCCTGCTGCAGTACCAAATGAAAATGCAACAAGACCCAGTGCTAATATGGCAAGTGTTTGAACATTTAAAAACGCTTCTGCACTTGTAGTAGCACCAACGGTTATTCCGAGGAAAATCGTAACAATATACATCAGGGCGTTTGAAGCAGTTTCTGCTAGTTTATCAGTAACACCTGATACTTTTATAAGATTACCAAACATGAGCATACCAATGAGTGGTACAGTTTTTGGTATGATTAGTACAACTAATAATGTTACTACTATAGGAAAGAGTATCTTTTCCGTTTGTGAAACAGTACGGAGTTGTACCATTTTAATCTGTCGTTCTTTTTTCGTCGTAAGCAGTCTCATAATCGGTGGTTGAATAATCGGCACCAAAGACATATACGAATAGGCTGCCACAGCTATAGGTCCTAACAAATGAGGGGCTAGTTTCACCGCTACATAGATAGCTGTCGGACCATCTGCGCCACCTATAATGGCTATTGCCGACGCTTCTGGACCCGCGAATTGAAATAAGTCCGGCGCTATGCTTGTAAGAAATAATGCACCAAAAAATGCTAAAAATATACCAAACTGAGCCGCAGCTCCTAGTAAAAAGCTTCTAGGATTAGCTAGTAAAGGTCCGAAATCCGTGAGCACTCCCACACCCATAAAAATAATTGGTGGGAATATACCAAGCTCATCACCTTTATACAGATAGTAAAATAAACCTCCTGGACTATCACCAATAGGTCCATCCATTAGTCCTTCCAGTGGTATCTGTGGTAGATTCACCAAAAACATACCAAATGCAATAGGTACTAATAATAGTGGCTCATATCCTTTTTTAATAGCTAAATATAGTAGTACAAATGCAACAATAATCATGATGACGTTTTTATAGCCACCACCATCGAAAAAATTATTTATCAAAATGGCAATACCTGATTCACTAATGAAGTTGGTAAAACCATCAATTATATTTTTCCACATATCAATCCTCCACGCCGCTCTAACTCATTGTCAAAATTATGTCTCCAGCATTGACAGATTGTCCAGTTGCTACATTGATAGAAACAATTGTACCTTTAGACGGTGCAACAACTTCATTTTCCATCTTCATTGCCTCTAATATGACTATAACATCTCCAGCTTCAACATTACCACCTTCTGAAACCTTGATATCCACTATTTTACCTTGCATAGGTGCTTCCACTTTAAGTGAAACTGGGCCGCTACCACTGCTTGCTTTTTTTGTTTCATTTATCGTTGGTTGAACTGCCACACTAGGTTTGGAACCTGATCTATGACTGCCTGTCAGTTCTTCAACATCTACTTCATATGTATTGCCATTCACTGTTACCTGAAATTTTCTCATGATATTCCTCCGTTATTGTCTAACCTATTGTCTTACAGTCCAACTTCCTCTTGTTTCGTTACTAATATTTCTAAAAGAAGTGATTTCCAATTGATCTGTTGTCGTGTTAAGGGTTGTCGCAATAGCTGAAGTAATTATGGCTACCAGTTCTAACTCATCTATGCTTTCTTTTTCATCTTGTTCAGTAGTTTTGGCTAATTCAACAAGTTCTTCTGTGTCTTTATTAGTTTTTCTACTTTTTAACTTGATACCATTATCAAAATTAAAATGTTGGAATAAACTTATAACAATTGAAATTAGAATTAAGATCAGAAATACTGTGGACATCCCTAAGATTAAAGCAACAATACCTTCTGATATACCTGTAGTTTCTATCATACGTAATTCACCTCTTAGACTGTTCCATGTTTTTTCTCTGGACCACTTTCATGCTTTGTATATAGCATCTCTATTGCAGCTATAATCCGTTTGCGTGTTGCCGCTGGTTCGATAATATTATCAACATAACCTCTTCCAGCTGCTACGTATGGACTCGCTTGATTATTTTCATACTCAGCAATTTTCTCTGCGATAAATTCAGTTGCTACTTCAGCATTTTCTATCTCTTTGGCATACATGATTCTTACTGCAGAATTAGCATTCATCGTTGCTATCTGAGCACTTGGCCACGCATATACCAAGTCAGCACCAATGTGCTTTGAGTTTTGTGCAATATAAGCTGAACCATAAGCCTTGTTAATAATGACGTTGATTTTTGAGGTCGTTGCATTAGCAAATGCATATGTCAATTTTGCTATGCTTTTTGACATGCCGAGTTTCTCAGCACTCAGTGTTGGCTCAAAGCCAGTAACATTAGTCAGTGTTACCACCGGGATATGATAGGCATCACATACATTGACAAAGTCTGTCATCTTCTCGCACCCTTTGAGGGTTAAGATACCATCCATATCATCATTACCAACGACACCTACAGTCATACCATTCATTCTTATAAATGAAGCAACCACATCCGTAGCATACTGCGGTTGTATCTCTAGATATTCATTATGGTCTGCTATTTCACTAAGTACAGCTCTCGCAGATACAGCTTCTACATTTAAACTAGGTGAAATTCTATTAGGATCATCATCACATGGTACAACGAGTGCATCTTCTGAATTATTAAGTGGCAACATCACCATTAATTTTCGAATTGCTTCCATCACTTCTTCATCTGTTTCATAAATAAAATCAATAAGACCTGTTGTCCTTGCATGAAACTGGGCACTTGATATATCGGCCATTTCAACTTTAGCATCTAAAGCATTGGCACTGTTCACATATAAAGCACTACCTGTCGATGTCATAAATGTAAAATCTGACATAGAAGGTATAATAGCTGCGCCACCACCACAATTACCAAGAACTGCTGTTAGTTGTGGCACCACGCCAGATAATAATGATTGTTTCATAAATATCTGGCCAAACCCATCTAAAGCATCAAGAGATTCTTGCAACCTGATTCCGGCAGAATCTAAGAGTGCAATGACAGGGGCTCCGACTTTATAAGCCATTTCATACATTTTTACAATTTTTTGGGCGTGCATTTCACCTAGTGCACCACCCATAACCATCTTGTCTTGGCTGTATACATAAACCAATTGACCTTCAATCGCACCATACCCAGTAATGACACCATCTGCTGGCGCATCTGAAGCATTCATATTAAAATCCGTAGCACGTGGTTTAATAAATGCACCCACTTCTACAAAACTATTATGATCTAATAATTTTATAATACGTTCTCTTGCAGTCAATTGTGAAGATGCATGGATTTTATTAATTGCAGCGATACCGCCACCTTGCTCTATAAGGGTTCGGCGGTTAGCGAGATCGTTAATTTTTTCTTCTATAGTCATACGTTAACCTCCATTTATTTGATTTGCTACAAAGCAGCAACTTTCACCGTTTATCATTTTACACGAATATTTTAAAATACGCAACGCATTTGTGAAAAATTCTACAATTTATTTTTGTAGATAAAATATACGATCGGTGGTTGATTCTCCCGATT
>JAQICP010000282.1 GCA_027858555.1 Vallitaleaceae bacterium | reverse complement strand
GCTGATGATCTTAATCATATATTACTAGTTCGTTGTTCAACACTAATCCCAGCTGTTCAAGAAGCAGTTAAAAAAATAACTGGAAAAGATGCATTTAAAGGCATCAATCCTGATGAATGTGTTGCGGTAGGTGCAGCGATTCAAGGCGGTAAACTTGCAGGTGATGCTGGCGCTGGTGATATCTTATTACTTGATGTAACACCTTTATCTCTTGGTCTTGAGACTTTGGGTGGTGTTGCTACAAAATTGATTGAGAGAAACACAACAATTCCTACTAAGAAGAGTCAAGTGTTCTCAACAGCAGAAGATAATCAAACAGCAGTTGATATTCATGTTGTTCAAGGTGAGAGAGAATTCGCTAAAGACAATAAATCAATCGGACACTTCAGATTAGATGGTATCTCTACAGCAAGACGTGGTGTGCCACAGATTGAAGTTACATTTGATATTGATGCTAATGGTATTGTTAATGTCCATGCTAAAGATTTAGGAACTGGCAAAGAGCAACATATCACTATCTCAGCTAGCTCTAATTTATCAGATGCTGATATTCAAAAAGCAGTTGATGTAGCAGCACAATATGAAGAAGAAGACAAAAAACGCAAGGAAGCTGTTGATGCTAGAAATGATGCTGATTCATTGATTTTCCAAACAGAGAAGACAATTACTGAAATGGATGATAAAATGGAAGCTGACGATAAAGAGAAGTTAGAAGCAGAAATTGCGAAAGTTAAAGCAGTGTTAGAAAAGTCAAAACCTGACGATATGAGTGATGCTGATGTAGAAGAAATTAAAGCGGCTAAAGAGGCTTTAGAGGCAGTTGTACAAGAATTTTCAGAAAAAATGTATGCAGCAGCAGCTGAAAAAAGTGCTGAATCAACAGAAGGCGAAGATGGCATTGACAATTCTAGTGAAGACGATGATGTTGTAGATGTTGATTTTACGGAAGAATAATTAGATACAATCAAATAAATTAACGATAGAGGATTGAGACGTTAAGTCTTTATCCTCTGTCGTATTATAGGTGGTGACAGTTTTGGCTGACAAGAAAGATTATTATGAAGTGCTAGGCGTTTCAAAAAATGCTAGTGAAGCTGATATTAAAAAAGCATATCGAAAACTAGCGAAAGAACATCATCCGGATAGCAATCCTGATAATGCGGAATCAGATCATAGATTCAATGAGGCTACTGAAGCTTATGAGGTTTTGGGCGATTCTGATAAAAAAGCAAAATACGATCAGTTTGGACATGCAGCTTTTTCTAATGGCGGCGGTGCAGGCTCACAAAACTATAGCGATATGGGCGATATTTTCGGCGATTTTTTCGGTGACTTCTTTGGTGGTGGCTCAAGAAGACGTAATCCTAATGCGCCAACAAAAGGTGCGGATCTCAGAGCAAGTATACAACTTGATTTTGGCGAGGCGGTATTTGGTGTTGATAAAGAAATACAAATAACTGTGTCAGAAGTATGCGAGCCTTGTTCAGGTTCTGGTGCCAAAAAAGGCACTTCAGCTGAGACTTGCGCAGTATGTCATGGTTCAGGACAAGTTCGTTTTAATCAACAGACACTTTTTGGTACTGTTCAGAATGTAAGAACTTGTAATTCATGCGGTGGCTCAGGTAAAACTATTAAAGAAAAATGTACCACGTGTTATGGTAGTGGATTTGTTAAACAAAAGAAAAAAATATCGGTGTCTATTCCAGCGGGAATTGACCATGGCCAGACTATTCGTCTAAAAGGCAAAGCAGAACCTGGTACCAACGGTGGACCAAGAGGCGATATTTTACTGACAATTTATGTTAAAGAGCATAAAGACTTAGAACGTAGAGGCGTTGATGTGTTTTATAACATGCCTATATCATTTATACAAGCGGTACTCGGTGCTGAGATAGAAGTACCTACCTTAGATGGTACTGTCAAATATGAAATCAAAGCAGGTACACAAACACACACAAGGTTTAGACTCAGAGGCAAAGGTGTACCACATCTTAATAATAATAAAGTACGTGGTGATCAATATGTCACCGTTATCATAGATGTGCCTAAAAAGCTTAGCGCGGCACAACAGGAAAAATTAAAAGAGTTTGCTGAAATATCAAGTGATGAAATGAATCAGCCTAATAAGAAGAAAAGTTTCTTTGATAAAGTCAAAGATGCATTTTAATAGGTGCGCATATGAAATGGATTGAATTACAATTGACTATAAAACATTCGGATTTAGAAATTGCGACAGCTTTACTTTATGATTTTGGTATAGAGGAATTTCAGATTATGGATGATAGCATAACTGATGATGATAGAAAAGCCATGTATGTTGGCTATGTGGAAGATTATATCAAGCCATATTCGGAAGAAGTAATGATTAAATGCTATTTTAATCAACAAGCAGATTTTGAAAGTATACATAAACAAGTGCTTGCAACTTTTAATGATTATTATGTACCGATATTGGTATCTGACATTGCTTATACAGATGAAGAAGACTGGGCACATAAGTGGAAAGAATTCTTTAAACCCTTTAAAATTGGCGATAGAATCGTAGTGAAACCCATATGGGAGATATACGAAGCGACAGCTGATGAACTTATTATTGAAATTGATCCCGGCATGGCCTTTGGTTCCGGTACACATGAGACAACGTCTATGTGTGCTTTAGCCTTAGAGAAGGTGGTCAAGTTAAATGATCACGTTCTTGATGTGGGCTGTGGTAGTGCTATTCTTAGTATTATAGCTGCTAAATATGGTGCAAGTGAGGTAAAAGGCATCGATATTGATGCTAATGCTATCAAAATAGCAAAAGAAAATGTGGCACACAATAAAGTTGAAGCAATTGTTGAAATATGCGAGGGTGACTTGCTTACTCAAGTAGATCAGCGTTATGATGTTGTGGTTGCTAATATTTTGGCAGAAGTGATTGTACTGATCATTCCGGATGTGATTCATGTCCTAAGGACAGGCGGCGTTTTTATTGCTTCAGGTATTATCAAGGAGCGAAAAGAGATAGTCTTAACAGCTCTTTTGCAGTACGATTACCAAGTTCTTGAAGTAGTCGAGGACGGGGATTGGATTACAATCATATCAACAAGATAAGTGATGGTATCATGTATTCAAGGTTCAATTGGCTGATATTATCGGTTAGCACTACGATATGTCTAGACATGGGAATATATGTCATGTATAATAAAATTTATTGAACTAGTATAAAAATTGTATATAACTTCTATTGAATAGGTCTTAGTATCAATTGTATAAAGTATTCATATGCAAAAAATATGATATTATATAATGAAACAGCATATTTAATAAATCAAATATATTTATGATAGAGTTTACTGTCTTAAGCATTATATCAGTACAGAACCTGTGGTACTATAGTGAATTTTCGTTAAAGGAGGAAATCATGGCAACATCCATACTAATTGTAGATGACGCAGTATTTATGAGAAC